>JBCDKT010000002.1 GCA_038746285.1 Bacteroidota bacterium | reverse complement strand
GTCGGGGTCGTGCTCCACGCCCGGACGGCTGGCTTCCTCGCTGCCCGCCTCCGCCGCGACGCCGGCTGGCTCGCCGCCCGCTGCCCTAGCCTCGATGCCGGGTTGCTGGCCCGCTACCTCGCGGCCTACGAGCAGGTCGCCCCCCGGTGTGGTGTGTTGTGGGTGTGGTGGTTGTTAAAATAAAACCATAAAAAAACACCTCCGCGGGGGCGCTTCGCGCGGGCGCTTCTCCCTTCTTGCTCTCCCTGCCCTCCACGCCGAACCAATCCTCCCTACCCTCCCCGCCGAAAAACCCCTTCCTCCGCGTCCATCCGGACCACGACCCAGACGTGGGGCAGCGTGAGCGTCGAGATCAGCAGCAGGTACAGCCCCACGAGGTCGCCCACTGAGTCGGGCGTGACCGGGACGAGCAGGTAGAGCCCGGCGAGCAGGCCGAGGGCCAGGACCGTCATCACGACCCCGTGCGCCAGGTAGCCGGTGCCCGACACCCGGACCGGCGGCGGGGCTTCTGAGGCCGTCAGTGCGATGCGAACGAGGTGGCGCACCGCGTGCCACAGGCAAAAGTAGACCCCGACGGCGAGGAGCGGATGCACCGTGGCAAAGAACACCGCCAGCATGACGGTCTCGGCGGCGTCGACGATCCAGTCGCGCCGTGTCGCCGGCGTGCTGGCGGCCCACCCGGCGGCGAGGTGGAGCGCGACGAGCAGCCCGAAACCCGCGCCTGCACCCAGGCGCACGGCGGGCGATACGGAGGACGCAACGGCACCGTCTCCCAGGATCGCCCCAACCACCGACTGCGCCACGCCGAGGTAGGTCTCGGGAAAGGCCAGGAGGGGAACGAGCATCGGCATCCCGCCGCGCACGACGAGCGCGAGGCCCCGCTGCCACCGTGCCCGCAGATGCCGCCCGCCGGTGAGGACCAACAGGCTGTGCACGTCGCCCTGCCCCCAGTGGAACCACGTCATGGCGATGAAGAACACGAACGCCGCTACCGGTGCGACGAACCAGAACGCGAGGTAGGCGAGGCCGGGGGCGAGGTAGACCGCTAGGACGCGCACGAGCGGCCGAAGCCGGAGTGGCGATCCGTCGAGCCGGAGGAGCACGAGGTGGTCTACGGCCCCGTGCGGCAGCCCGAAGAGCACGATGCTCACGATGAACGGAGCGTAGAGCCATGCGCCCTCCGTCCTCAACCCGAGCGCCGCCGCCAGTACGAGGGTCGGGACGGAGAGCCAGCCCAGCCAAACGGCTGGGCGGACGGTCCGGCCGGCCGAGACGGGCGGAGCGTACGTCACACCTCTGCGTGGACCGGTGCGCGCGACCCGGTGCGCCGAGGGGCCGCGAAGGCGGGCAGGTCAAGCTGCCGCACGGCCTCCACGCCCCAGGTATGGAGCATCAGCACCAGGCCCTGCACCACGAGCACGTTCGTCACGAGGAAGAACAGCGCCTCTTCGAGCGGAAGGCCGCCCGGCGCGATGCCCGTCGTGAAGCGCTCCGAGATGTGCCAGATGCCGAGCGCGAGCGCGATCCGGTCCGCGACCCAGAGGTAGAGGGTCGGGACGGCGACGGCCCAGAAGACTAGCCGGCGGAGCCGCCAGAGGTGGTGGCCGCCGTAGGCCCACTGCACGGCGAGCACCGGGCAAGCCCAGACGAGGATCAGCGCGAGGTAGCGCGTCGGCTCGGGGGCGAGCAGGAAGGCCCCCACGAGTGCTCCGGCAAGGTAGCCCACGGTCCCAGTCCAGCGCGCCGCGGCCGACGGCTGGGTGTTAGGCTCCGGGCCCAGCCGGTCCGCCAGGCGGCCCCAGATCAGGTGGTAGAGCCAGAAGCCCGTCAGGATAGGCTGGAGCACGAAGAACATGTACTCCTCGATCGGGACGTGGCCTACCGTCGCCAGGACGCGGCCGGGGCCGTATCCCCAGACGCCGGTCTGCACGAGGTAGTTGTCCCACGGCGTCGTGTAGGCGAACGCGATGAGTGCGATCAGGGCGAGCGAGAGGGTGGCCTTGAACCCGTCGCGGCGCTCTAGGCGTGGACCGGCCATCCGCAGCGCCAGAATGGCCGGTAGGGTGAAGACGAAGTGGAACTGGAGATAGGTCATAGAGTGCGGGCGGCCTCCGCAGCCCGCGATGTGGTTCCGGCGGTTGCCGGGAGCGAAAGGAAGGGCAAAGAACGCAGCGCATCGCGTCGGGGCGTCTCGCCCCCGGCGTCGCTGCGGCACCGGGCGGTGCTCTATTCATTCTGAACAGCAACTTCCGCCGAAGTTCCCGAGATCCCGAGAAGGGAGCCCCGGCGGAGAAAGGTAGGCCAGCGCGATGCTGTATCTTGCGCTCTCTAGGCCAGGTCTTGAAAAACAAACCCTCCGCCTGCCGCGTCTAATCTCGACCCAGCCCCCTGCTACCAACGCTTCCCCGGATGAATACCGACCCCTTTCGCGCGCGCGACACCTTCGACACCGGCTCCGGGTCGGCTTACCTCTACCGGCTCGACGCCGTCCGAGACCTCAGCCCGCACTTCGACCGGCTGCCGTTCTCGATCAAGATTCTGCTCGAAGGGGCGCTCCGCACGCTCGACGGCGTCGGCATCCGCGAAGAGGACGTGCGGGCGCTCGCGGCCTACGAGCCGGCGAGCCCAGCGCAGACGGAGGTGCCGTTCACGCCCGGCCGCGTGCTCCTCCAGGATTTCACCGGCGTCCCCGCGGTCGTTGACCTCGCTGCCCTCCGCTCGGCGATGGCGCGCAACGGGGCCGACGCCGACGAGATCAACCCCCGCGTCCCGGTCAACCTCGTCATCGACCACTCCGTCCAGGTCGATGCCTTCGCGCTCCCGAAGGCGTTCCAGATCAACGCCGACATCGAGTACCAGCGCAACCAGGAGCGCTACGAATTTCTGCGGTGGGGGGCGGACGCGTTCGAGAACTTCTCCGTCGTCCCGCCCGAGCGCGGCATCTGCCACCAGGTCAACCTCGAATACCTCGCCACGGCCGTGCTCCAGGCACCGACCGACGAGGGCCTGCCGGTCGTCTACCCCGACACCCTCGTCGGGACCGACAGCCACACGACGATGATCAACGGCCTCGGCGTGATGGGCTGGGGCGTCGGCGGGATCGAGGCTGAGGCGGCGATGCTCGGGCAGCCGATCTACATGCTCATGCCCGAGGTCGTCGGCTTCCGCCTCAAGGGCCAGCTCAAGGAGGGCGTCACGGCGACCGACCTCACCCTCACTGTCACCCAGATGCTCCGCGCCCACGGCGTGGTCGGCAAGTTCGTCGAGTTCTTCGGGACCGGCCTCTCGTCGATGTCGCTCCCCGACCGCGCCACGATTGCCAACATGGCCCCGGAGTACGGCGCGACGATGGGCTTCTTCCCCATCGACCAGGAGACGCTCGACTTCATGGCGCGCACCAACCGCTCGCCCGAACTCGTGGAGACCGTCAAGCGCTACACCCAGCTCCAGGGCCTCTTCCGGACCGACGCCACCCCCGACCCGGAGTTCGCCTCGGTTCTCGAACTCGACCTCGCCGAGGTCGAGCCCAGCCTCGCCGGGCCCAAGCGCCCGCAGGACCGGATCACGCTTCCGAACGTGCAGGGCGAGTTCCGCGAGAGCCTCACGCGCCCCGCCTCACCCCAGGGCTTTGGGTTGAAGGAAGACGCCCTCGACAACACTGGCCGCTACGAAGACGACGAGGGCAACGCGCTCGACATGGAGCACGGCGACGTGACGATCGCCGCGATCACGAGCTGCACCAACACCTCGAACCCGAGCGTGATGCTCGCCGCGGGCCTGCTCGCCAAGAAGGCCGTCGAGCGCGGCCTCAGCGTCAAGCCCTACGTCAAGACCAGCCTCGCGCCCGGCAGCCGCGTCGTCACCGAGTACCTCGACGAGGCTGGCCTCCAGCCGTACCTCGACAAGCTCGGCTTCAGCCTCGTCGGCTACGGCTGCACGACGTGCATCGGCAACTCCGGCCCGCTCCCCGAGCCGGTCGCCAAGGCCATCACCGACGGCGACCTGATCGTCTCGGGTGTGCTGTCCGGCAACCGCAACTTCGAGGGCCGCATCCACGCCCTCGTCAAGGCCAACTACCTCGCTTCGCCGCCGCTCGTCGTCGCCTACGCGCTCGCCGGCACCGTCGACATCGACCTCCAGAACGACCCCATCGGCACCGACGCCGACGGCAAGGAGGTCTTCCTCAACGAGGTGTGGCCGAGCCAGCAGGAGATCCTCGACGCCATCAACGCCTCGGTCAAGCCGAGCCAGTTCGCCGAGATGTACGACGGGATCGAGGACTCGAACCCGCGCTGGAACGAGATGCCGGTCGAGGGCGGCGCGCTCTTCGCCTGGAGCGACGAGAGCACCTACATCCAGGAGCCGCCGTTCTTCCTCGACGTGACGCCCGAGGTGCCGACGATTGCGCCCATCGACGACGCCCGCGTGCTCGTCAAGGTCGGCGACTCGGTGACGACAGACCACATCTCACCTGCCGGCGCGATTCCGAAGGACGAGCCCGCCGGCCGCTTCCTGCAGGAGCGCGGCGTCGAGCCGAAGGACTTCAACTCGTTCGGCTCCCGGCGCGGGAACGACCGCGTGATGACGCGCGGTACGTTCGGCAACATCCGCCTCCGCAACCGCATGGCTCCCGGCACCGAGGGCGGCTGGACGACCTACCTCCCGACTGGCGAGCAGACCTACATCTACGACGCCGCGATGCGCTACCGCGAGACGGGCACTCCGCTCGTCGTCCTCGCCGGCAACGACTACGGCATGGGCTCGTCGCGCGACTGGGCGGCCAAGGGGACGATCCTCCTCGGCGTCCGCGCGGTCATCGCGCAGTCGTTCGAGCGCATCCACCGCTCGAACCTCGGCGGGATGGGCGTCCTCCCGATGCTGTTCAAGGACGGCGCGGACCCCGAAGCCCTCGGCCTCGACGGCACCGAGCACTTCTCGGTCCCCGTGACCGACGACGTGAAGCCGCTCCAGAACCTGACCGTGACCGCGACAAAAGCCGACGGCACCGAGGTCTCATTCGACGTGACGGTCGCGCTCAACACGCCAATCGAGGTCGAGTACTACCGCCACGGCGGCATCCTGCACTACGTCCTCCGCGACTTCCTCAGCACCGCGCTGGAGACGGCGTAGGCTGGTCGGGCGGATGCTCCGCTGCTACCTAACACGGCTCCCCCCGGAGAGGCTTGATGTCCTCCGGGCAGATCCCCTGGCATGGAGGCTACTTGACTACGATCTCGGAACGCTGCACGAGATCGAAGGGCTCAGCGCCGCGCTTGGTCGAGATGACGAGGGGAAAGGGGTGCGGTAGGAGGGTCAGGGATGTGCGCTCGCCCTTCCTGAGAACGGGAGTGGACCCTTGCAACCCGAGTTGACGCTGTAGGTACATTGCACTACACCCGAGTCCCTCGACGCCATGAACAAGACCGCCACCATCTCTGCCCGGATCGATCCCGACACGAAGCGCGAGGCCGAATCCGTCTTCCGCGACCTCGGCCTCTCGGCTAGCCAGGCGATCACGCTGTTCTACCGGCAGGTTCAGCTCCGGCGCGGCCTTCCGTTCGAGGTGAAGATGCCGAACGAGACGACCCGGAAGGCGCTCCGTGAGGCCGAGGCGCGGGACGGCCTCGCCAGCTTTGATTCTACCGACGCGCTCTTCGACGACCTCGGCCTCTGATGGCAGCGCGGGCCAAGACGCTGCGCCGGACCTCGCAGTTCAAGCGCGACGCGAAGCGGTCGAAACGGCGAGGGAAGGATGTAGCCAAACTGCGGGCCGTGATCGAGAAGCTGGCACGAGGGGAAGCGCTGGAAGAGCGGCTCCGCGACCACGCCCTCGCTGGTGAATACCAGGGGACCCGCGAGTGCCACGTCGAGCCGGACTGGCTGCTGATCTACGAGGCGACGGACGAGGAGGTCGTGCTGATCCGTACCGGGACGCACGCGGACCTGTTCAAAAAGTGACGAACCCCGTGCCCTCCGCAGTTTCCTCAGCACAGCGCTGGAGACGGCATGGTCGGAACGACCGGACGAGCAGCCGGTGAAGCAACTGCGCGGCGGACGGGGCGTACGAACCCCGAGGTCCGGCGCATGAACTTCCAGCAGCTCACCTACATCATCGCCGTCGAGCGGCACCAGAACTTCCACCGCGCGGCCCTCGACTGCGGCGTGGCCCAGTCGACGCTGAGCAAGGAGATCCAGCGCCTCGAGCGCGAGTACGGGATCATCATCTTCGACCGCACGCGGACGCCCGTCGTCCCGACCCTCAAGGGCGTCGACCTGATCGAGACGGCGCGCGAGATCCTGCACCTGCGCAAGGAGTTCGTCCGCATCGCCGAGCGCCGGGACAACACGGTCTCCGGCCACATGCGCCTCGCCATCACCGAGGTCCTCGCCCCGTACCTCGCGCCCCATCTCATCCGGGCGCTCGCGCGGAAGTACCCCGATCTCCACCTCGAACTCCTAGAAATCGGCAGCCGCCGCATCGAGGACCTGCTGGCCGACGAGGACATCGACGCCGCCGTGATGATTGCGCCGTCGCTAGCGCGGGAGTACTACGAGCACACGCTCTACCGCGAGGAACTGCTCGTCTACGCCACCCAGTTTGCCTCGGACGCCGGGTTCACGGTCGAGGACGTGGACCTCGGCCGGGTGCTCGTCCACGAAGACCTCCGGGCGATCCTGCACGGCCAGCTCGGGGCCCGCTTCGACGACGAGGAGCACTTCACCATCCGGTACCCGAAGGGCAACCTGGAGACGATCCGCAACATCATCCAGGTCAACGGCGGGGCCATGCTCGTCCCGACGATCGCGCGGCCGTTCTTCCCCGAGGACCAGCGGGCGCACCTCCGCGCGGTCCCCGGCATCCAGGCCAGGCTCGACGTTCGGCTCGTCACCAGCCGGGGGTTCGAGAAGACGCGGATCGTCAAGCGCCTCATCGACGAGATCGCGGCCGTCGTTCCAGCGCAGGAAAGCCGGCCGGCCTAAGCGAGCCGTCGTAGGGGCGTATTGCGATACGCCCCTACCGCAGCGGTGCACGGGCGAACCGGGGGTGATGCGGGATCAGCGCGGCAACGTCGGGACACGGCATCGAGCCAGAGGGAGGGACGGGGGGAGGCGTCCGCCGGGACCGCTTCTTCGCCGGGACCGCTCCTCCACAGCGCGGCGCGCTCGGCGAGCACGCCCTACCTGTCCGCATCCTGACACGCCCACGTTGAATCTGCACGGCAAGCTCCTCGAATCAGCGGGATCGCCTGAGGCGATTGCGCGAGGCGGGGGCGAGGAGAGATGTTGGAATGCTACCTCAACCCCAACTACTCACCCCTATGACTGACGTACAGAAGCTGGCCCAGTTCACCGCCAGCCGCTCGTTCGGCGACCTGTCGAGCGACGCCCTCCGCGAACTCAAGATCCGGCTCCTCGACTCGCTCGGCTGCGCCATCGGCGCGCTCGAAGGCCCACCCATCCGCCGCATCCGCAGCCACACCGAAGACTTCGGCGGGCGCGGGCTCGCCACGCTCGTCGGCGGCGGCCGGACGGCCCCGGACCGCGCCTCGTTCTTCAACTCGGCCCTCGTCCGCTACCTCGACTTCAACGACAGCTACCTCGCCAAGGGCGAGACCTGCCACCCGTCGGACAACATCGGCTCCGTCCTCGCCGCGGGCGAGTACCGCGGGATCGACGGCAAGACGTTCCTGACCGCGCTCGGCATCGCCTACCAGGTGCAGTGCCGGCTGAGCGACGTCGCCCCGGTCCGCGCCAAGGGCTTCGACCACACCGTGCAGGGGGCCTACGGTGCCGCCGCCGGAGCCGCCTACGCGCTCGGCCTCTCGCCCGAGAAGACGGCGAACGCGATCGCGATTGCCGCGACGGCCTACAACGCCCTCCGCGTCACCCGGACCGGCAACCTCTCCAACTGGAAGGGCCTCGCCTTCCCGTCGACCGGCTGGACCTCAACCCACTCGGCCTTCCTCGCGATGCGCGGCATCACCGGGCCGGAAGAAGTCTTCGAGGGCAACAAGGGCTTCAAGGAGTCCATCGCCGGCGACTTCGAGATCGACTGGTCGAAGGAAGACCTCGAGCGCGTTACCCGGACGATCCTCAAGAAGTACAACGCCGAGATCCACTCGCAGGCGACCCTGGAGGGCCTCATCGAGCTCCGCGAGGAGCACGACTTTGACCCGGCCGACATCGAGAAGATCACGCTCCACACCTTCGACGTGGCCTACCACATCATCGGCGGGGGCGAGGAGGGCGGCAAGAAGAACATCCGCACCAAGGAGGAGGCCGACCACAGCCTCCCCTACATGATGGCCGCCGCCGTCCTCGACGGCAACGTGCTGCCTGCGCAGTACGAGTCCGACCGCATCCTCCGCGACGACATCCAGACGCTGCTCAAGAAGGTCGAGGTCTACGAGAACCCCGACTACTCGGCGCGCTTCCCGGACCAGGAGGCCAACGACATGGCGATCCACCTCCGCGACGGTCGCCTGCTGGAGAAGGACAAGGTGGACTACGAGGGCTTCCACACGCGCCCGGCCTCGTGGGCGTTCGTCGGGCAGAAGTTCCGCAACCTCGCCGCGCCGTTCGCCGAGGCCGACCACCTCGACCGCATCGTCGAGCTCGTCCGGGACTTCGAGAACCACACCCTCGCCGACCTGATGGACCTGCTCGGCCAGGTCAACCCCGTCTCGTCCAAAACCCTCACCCTCGCTTAGGGCGTGATTGGAAACTCAACTGTCATCCCGGACCCCGATCCGGGATCTCGTGAGGACTCCTAGCCCTCCCCTTTCAGATCCTGAAACGAGTTCAGGATGACAACCTCCCTGGGTTTCCAGACAGCCCTCCATATCACCCTCGCCTAGAAAACACAGCCATGCAAGTAACCAACGACTTCACGACCAACCCCGTCGCTTTCGAGTGGCTCCAGCGCAACGACCGGAGCGCCAAGCCCCGCACGACGGGCCTGACCGAGATCCGCGCCGCCTACTACTCGAACTTCGGCGAGCGCTACTTCCGCGACATCCTCGAGACCTCGGGGAATTACGTGGACAGCATCAAGTTTGCCGGCGGCTCGTTCACCTTCATGAACCCGGAGAAGATCCGCGCCATCAACGACCTCGCCCACGAGTACGGCGTGCTCGTCTCGACCGGCGGCTTCATCGAGTACGTCCTCACCAAGGGCAAGGACGCCGTCCAGAAGTACATCGCCGAGTGCAAGGAGCTCGGCTTCGACATCATCGAGATCTCGACGGGCTTCATCTCGATCCCGACCGACGACTGGCTCCGCGTGATCGAGGACGTGCAGAAGGCCGGCCTCAAGGCCAAGCCCGAGGTCGGCATCCAGTTCGGTGCCGGCGGCGACACCGTCGCGGGCGAGCTCGAGAGCGAGGGCGTCCAGGACGTCGGCTACGCGATCAAGCAGGCCCAGCGCATGATCGACGCCGGGGCCTACATCATCATGATCGAGTCCGAGGGCATCACCGAGAACGCCAACCCCTGGCGCGTCGACGTCCCGGCGAGCTTCATCAACGAGCTCGGCCTCGGGAACCTGATGTTCGAGGCGGCCGACCCGCAGGTGTTCAAGTGGTACATCAAGAACTACGGCCCCGAGGTCAACGTCTTCGTCGACCACAGCCAGATCGTCCAGCTCGAGTGCACCCGCCAGGGCATCTGGGGCACGAACGATGTCTGGGGCCGGATCGTGACCTACAAGTAAGCTTTGCCTACACGCAGGCACGACCTCCCAGCCTAACGCTACAGCGCAGGGGCGGCCCTCCGGGACTGCCCCTGTGTCTGTTTGGTCAGTGGGCTCGGTAGCTGGTTTAGCTGGAGCAGGTCGGTCTCTTTGGCCAATTCATCCTCGCGCAGACGGGGATGCTTGGGGGCAGGAGTATGTTTATGAGACTCGCCCGATTCTGCCTTCCGCTCGCTCATGCGCTCTGCTCTGTTCTTCCTCGCCGTCGCCAGCCTGCTCCTCCCGCCGCCCGCACAGGCACAGACGGTGCTCTACCCCGGCCTCGAAGGGCAGGCGCTCCTGGACGCCATCGACGCCGACTACAGCCCGACCGGCACGCTCGGCTACGGGCCGGCGCGCGACGAGCTCTACGGCTGGGAGCAGGCCCGCAACGGCACCCTCCGCGCGGTCTACACCGGGTTTACGATCGTCCTCTCGGGCGACCCGTCGAGCAGCGCGCTCGCGCAGGGGGTCAACACCGAGCACACCTGGCCGCAGTCGCTCGGGATGGGGACGGAGCCGCAGCGGAGCGACATGCACAACCTCTTCCCGACCCGCGAGGAGGTCAACGCCGCGCGCGGCAACAGCCCGTTCGCCGAGATCCCCGATGCCGAGACCGACACCTGGTTCCGGCTCGACCAGCAGCAGCCCAGCATCCCGAGCTTCGCGCTCGACGAGTGGAGCGAGGTCGACGACGACAGCCCGCCACCGGGCTACTTCGGCGAGTTCGAGCCGCGCGAGGACCACAAGGGCAACGCGGCGCGGGCGATGTTCTACGTCTACGCCGTCTGGCGCTCGCAGCTCACGTCGGACTTCCTCGACCTCCAACTCGGCCCCCTCCTCGACTGGCACGCCCAGGACCCGGTCGATACGTTCGAGGCCGACCGGAGCAGCTTCATCGCCTCCGAGCAGGGCAACGAGAACCCGTTCGTGCTCGACTCCACGCTCGCCCGCCGCGCCTTCGACCCGGACACCGGCGGCGGGGGGCCGGGCGGCGAGGCGGCCGACCTCCTGATCTCGGAGTACGTCGAGGGCTCGTCGTTCAACAAGGCGCTCGAGATCTTCAACGGCACCGACGCGGCGGTCGACCTCGCGGGCTACACGCTGGAGGTCTACTTCAACGGCAACGGTTTCGCCGGGACGACCCTCAACCTCTCGGGGACCGTCGCGGCGGGCGACGTGTTCGTGATCGCCGAGGACAGCGCCGACCCGGCCATCCTCGCCGCGTCCGACTTCAGGACGAATGACTTCCTCTGGAACGGCAACGACGCGATTGTGCTGCGCCGGGGCAGCGACGTGATCGACGCGCTCGGGCAGGTCGGGTTCGACCCCGGCGACGAGTGGGGGAGCGGCCTGACTTCGACCAAAGACAACACGCTCCGCCGCGCGGCCGACTGCACGGCCGACACCAACCCGAACGACGCGTTCGACCCGGCCGAGCGCTACGCCGGTTTCCCCAACAACAGCTTCGATGATCTCGGCACGACGGACCTCGTGTGCGAGACCACGCCCGCTGTCACGGCCGACATCGAGCCGGTCGGGGCACCGGTCGTCATCGCGGCGTCGGGCGGGTCGCTCTCCTACACCGTCACGCTCACCAACACGACGGCGTCGGCGCAGGTGGTCACCGCCGAGATCAGCGCGACGCTTCCGAACGGATCGACCTTCGGGCCGGTCCAGGGGCCGCAGACGGTGCCGGTCGCCGCGAGCGGCTCCATTGGGCCGATTACGTTCACGGAGGCCGTGCCGGGCGCGGCTCCGGCGGGGACCTATACCCTGACGCTCACGCTCACGAGCGGCGGCGAGGAAGTCGACGCCGACAGCTTCACGTTCGAAAAGGCTACGTCGGCGGCGTCTCGGGCTGAGGTCGCGTTTGGCCTGGCACCGGTCTACCCGAACCCGGTGCGCGAGGCCGCGACCGTCGAGTTTGCCCTCTCCGAAGCCGGAACCGTACGGCTGACCGTCTACGACCTGCTCGGGCGCGAGGTCGCGGTCCTCGCCGACGGCACGCTCGACGCAGGCTTCCACACGGCGACCCTGGGCGGTGCCGGCTTGCCGAGCGGGACGTACCTCGTCCGGCTCAGCGCGGCGGGGCAGGTCGAGACGCAGCGCGTAACTGTCGTGCGCTAACCGTCGTTCGGTAGCGGTGCCTCGGTGCGATGCGATGTCGTAGGTTGGGGCAGACCAACCCCGACTGCTGTGAACGTCGCCTGCATCGGCGGAGGCCCCGCCGGTCTCTTCCTCTCGATCCTCCTCAAAAAGCGCTGCCCGGACTGGCCCGTCGCCGTCTACGAGCAGAACCCGCGCGGCAACACCTTCGGCTGGGGCATCGTCTTCTCCGACGGGACGATGGAGAACCTCCGCGCCGCCGACGAAGCCGTGGCGGCCCAGACCGAAGCCGAGCTTGCTCACTGGGACGACATCGAAGTGCTGTTCCGGGGCCAGTCGGTCCGGTCGTCGGGGCACGGGTTCATCGGCGTTGGGCGGCACCGGTTTCTGGAGATTCTAAGCGCCCGCGCTGAGGCCGTCGGCGTCGACCTCCACTACGGCACCTGCGTCGAGGACATCGACGCGCTCGGGGCCGACCTCGTCGTCGGGTGCGACGGCATCAACAGCCGCCTGCGGGCCGAGTTTGCCGAGCAGTTCCGCCCGGCCGTCGAGCCGCAGCGGAACCGGTTTACGTGGCTCGGGACGCACCGCCCGTTCGAGGCCTTCACGTTCGACTTCCGCGAGACCGAGCACGGCTGGTTCCAGGCCCACGCCTACCAGTTCTCGGACGACACGAGCACCTTCATCGTCGAGTGCACCGACGAGACGTGGCGCGCGGCCGGGCTGGACCGGACGGACAAGGCGGAGAGCATCGCCTTCTGCGAAACCCTCTTCGCCGACACCCTCGGGGGCCACCGGCTCCTCGACAACAGCCCGCACCGTGACGGCCCGGCGATGTGGCTCCGCTTCCCGAAGGTGACCAACGAGCGCTGGCACCACGGCAGCAAGGTCCTCCTTGGCGACGCCGCCGCCTCGGCCCACTTCTCGATTGGCTCCGGGACGAAGCTCGCCCTCGAGAGCGCGATCGCCCTGGCAGACAAGCTGGTCGGTGCCGAGGAAGGGGGCGATCTGTGCGCCGTGCTGTCGGCCTACGAAGACGAGCGGCGGGTCGAGGTGCTGCGCCTCCAGAACGCGGCGCGCAACTCGACTGAGTGGTTCGAGTCGGTCGAACTCCGGGGCCACCTGCCGCCGGAGCAGTTCGCCTACAGCCTCCTCACCCGCAGCCAGCGCGTGAGCCACGAGAACCTCCGCCTCCGCGACGCCGACTGGCTCGGCGAGTACGAGCGGTGGTGGGCGGGGCGAAGCGCGGAAGAGCGGAAGAACGGAAGAGCGGAGAAGGGGAGCGAAGCAGTGCCGCCGATGTTTGTGCCGTACCGGGTGCGCGGGGTCGAGGTGCCGAACCGGATCGCCGTCTCGCCGATGGCGATGTACTCGGCTGAGGAGGGCGTCGTGACAGACTTCCACCTCGTCCACCTCGGGCAGCGGGCGCTCGGCGGGGCAGGGCTGGTGTTCACCGAGATGACGTGCACGGGGCCCGACGCGCGCATCACGCCAGGCTGTGCTGGACTCTGGACCGACGAGCAGGCCGAGGCCTACGCCCGCATCGTCCGGTTCATCCACGGGCAGAGCCCGGCGAAGGTGGCGCTCCAACTCGGGCATGCCGGGCGGAAGGGGTCGGTCCAGAAGCCGTGGGACGCCGGGGGCGACGACAACGCGCCGCTGGGCGATGGCAACTGGCCGCTCCTCGCACCGTCGGCGCTGCCGTACCTCCCCCACAACCAGACGCCGCGCGCGATGGACCGCGCCGACATGGACCGGGTCCGGGACGACTTCGTGGCCGCCGCCCGGCGCGGAGCCGAGGCCGGGTTCGACTGGCTCGAACTCCACTGCGCGCACGGCTACCTCCTCTCGTCGTTCCTCTCGCCCCTCACCAACCGGCGCACCGACGCCTACGGCGGCTCGGTCAAGAACCGGCTGCGCTACCCGCTGGAGGTCTTCGCCGCCCTCCGCACCGCGTGGCCCGAAAACCGACCGATCAGCGTCCGCCTCTCGGCCGTCGACTGGGTCGAGGGCGGGACGACGGTGGACGACGCCGTGGAGATGGCGCGGGCGTTCTGCGAGCACGGGGCCGACCTGATCGACGTGTCGAGCGGGCAGGTCCACCCGGAGCAGGCTCCGGTCTACGGGCGGATGTGGCAGACGCCGTTCGCCGAGCGCATCCGGCTCGAGACCGGCGCGCCGGTGATGGCGGTCGGGAATATCTACGAGCCGGACCACGTCAACTCGATCCTCGCCGCCGGGCGGGCCGACCTGTGCCTCCTCGCCCGGCCGCACCTCGGCGTGCCGCACTGGACGCTCCGCGCCGCGGCCGAACTCGGCCACACCGGCCAGTGGTGGCCGTCCCAATACCTCGCCGGCAAGCGCCAGCTCGAACGGTATTTCGAGCGCCGGCGCGAGCCGACTAGGTAGCCTTCGCTGCGTGACGTGTAGAGTGGCTGCCCAGGGTACCCACGCGGGGTAGCATTTCGCGTGGCGTCTCCGCGATACGGTAGTATCATGGGCTGTCCGTTCTCCGTCCCCAAACCCGTGACTCGAATGACTTTCTCTTTACGTCTACCTTGCCTCGCTCACACCCGGGCGGGACTTCTGATGGCCCTCGCCTGCCTGCTGGCCGCGCCCGCGTACGCCCAGGAGACCGCGCCGCGCGTGATCTCCGCGAGCCGCGTCAACACGTCGGAGCCGCTGCGCACCTTGCCGGACCGGCCAGGCCAAGCCCGGACGCTGGTCCCGGCAGTGGTCCCGAACAAGTTCCACAGCTTCGCCGACAAGGGCCAGCGCCCGGAAAGTCCCGATCTCACGGACTCCGTCCTCGACACCGGCGCGGCAGGCCGGAACAGCAGCGCCACCGGGACGGTGGTCCAGAACTTCGAGGGTATCCCCCAGGCCGAGTCGCCGTTCATCTTCCCGCCCGACACCAACGGCGACGTGGGGCCGAACCACTACGTGCAGTGGATCAATGGCACCGCCCAGTTCTACGACAAGCAGGGTACCACGCTCCTCGGGCCGGTCGCGGGCAACTTCTTCTGGCAGGGACTCGGCGGCCCGTGCGACTTCCGCAACGACGGCGACCCGATCATCCTCTACGACGAGATGGCCGACCGCTGGGTGGCGATGCAGTTCATGATCGAGGGCCTCTTCGGCTTCGGCGACTTCGCCCTCTGCTTCGCCGTCTCGACGACGCCCGACCCGACGGGGTCGTACCACCAGTACGAGTTCACGCTGGACTACTTCCCGGACTACCCCAAAATCGGAGTCTGGTCGGATGCCTACTACGCGACGGCTAACATCTTCTTCGACGGTCCCTTCCGCCAGGAGGCGATGGCCTTCGAGCGCGACGCGATGCTCCAGGGCCTCCCGGCCGACGCCGTGTTCTTCACGATTCCGAGCAACACGGCTGGCGGCTTTCTCCCCGCCGACGCGGACGGCGCGGCTCCGCCCGCCGGGACCCCCGGCCTGTTCCCCGGCCTGCCCGACGGGACCGACCTTGAGGTGTTCGCCCTCGACGTGAACTGGGCGAACCCCTCGGCCTCGACGTTCTCGCTGCTCGACGAGCCGACGGTCGCGCCCTACAGCCCGTACTCCGGCACGATTCCGCAGCCGTCACCGGGGGCCGGGCTGGAGGTGATCGGCGACCGGCTGATGCACCGGGCGCAGTACCGGAACTTCGGCGACCGGCAGACGCTCGTGCTCAACCACACCGTGGACGTGCAGCCCGGCTTCGGCGAGCGAGCCGGCGTCCGGTGGTACGAACTCCGCAACGGCGCGGGCAACAGCGGCTCCGGCTGGGACCTCTACCAGCAGGGCACGTATGCGCCGAACGACGGCCTCAACCGCTGGATGGGATCGGTGGCGATGAACGGAGCCGGCGACATCGCCGTCGGCTACTCGGTCTCGGGTTCTAGCCTCTTCCCCGCGATCCGCTTCGCTGCCCAGACGGCAGACCAGAGCGGAACGGGTGTCTTGAACGTGCCGGAGACCGAGATTCAGACCGGCGGCGGCGTGCAGACCGGCAACTTCGGCGGCCGCTCGCGGTGGGGCGACTACAGCATGATGTCGGTTGACCCCTCGGACGACCGCTCGTTCTGGTTCACGACCGAGTACATGCCGTCGACCTCCTCCAACGAGTACGCCACCCGCGTCGCCGAACTGTCGGTAGACTCGGGCGTGTCGCCGAACTTCGACCTGACCGCGGTCAACACCTCGCCGGGCGGTTCCCCAATTGTCGTCGCGTCCGGGGGATCGGTGACGTTCGACTACGCAGTCGCCAACAACACCGGCAGCGCGGCTTCGGGGGACCTCTGGTTCACGGCCACGAGTGGAGGCAGCACGGTGGCGCAGGGGCTCATCCAGAGTGGCACGGTGCCGGCTGGTGCGACCATCAGTCAGGCGTTTGTGCAGCCCATTCCGGATCCCGCTCCTTCCGGGAGCTACACCTACACGCTGAGTGTCGGCCAATTCCCGAACGCGGCCGTGGACACCGAGACGTTCGACCTCCAAATCACGACGGGCGGCCCGGGTGATGCTCCGTCATGGGCCGTTGACAAAGCTGGGACGTGGGACGAGACCGAGCAAGCGGTGTCGGCGCGCGCCTCGGGTCCGGCGGGCTTCGCGCTCGGCGCGGCCTACCCGAATCCGTTCACCCGGACGGCCATCCTGCCGGTCGAACTGACGGAGGCCGCGGAGGTGCGGCTGGCGGTCTTCGACGTGCTCGGCCGCGAGGTGGCCGTGCTGGCCGAGGGCCGGTTCGAGGCCGGGCTGCACCGCCTCGTCTTCGACGCGACGGACTTGCCGAGCGGTGCCTACGTCGCGCGCCTGACCACCGAAGCCGGCCGCTCGCAGACGCAGCGCCTGACGCTGCTGCGCTAGTCCGGTAGCCAAAGCGGCAACGCAAAGGGCCTCTCCCGCCGACGCGTTCGGACGGGAGAGGCCCTCGCTTCAGTGCAGAACCACCAACCCCCTATGCCCACTCCGATGCCTGACACGCCGCGCCCGCTCGCCGACCTCCACGCCGTCGTCACCGGCGGCGGGCGGGGGATCGGAGCCGCGATTGTCCGGCGGCTGGCCGCGATGGGGGCGTCGGTCTCGCTCCTCGGCCGGACGCCGGAGCCGCTCCGCGCGCTCGCGGGCGAACTCGACGACGCCCACCCGCAAGCCTTTGCGGCGGTGCCGGCCGACGTGACCGACGAGGCGCAGGTCGAGGCGGCCTTCGCCGCCGCCCGCGGTGCGCTCGGGCCGGTGGCGATCCTCGTTAACAACGCCGGGGCCGTCGACAGCGTCCCGCTCGCTGCGATGCCACCCGACCGGTGGGACGCCATGCTCAATGTCAACCTGACGAGCGCCTACCGCTGCATCCGCCACGCGTTGCCCGGCATGACCGAGGCGGGGCACGGGCGCATCGTCAATGTCGCCTCGACGGCCGGGATGAAGGGCTACCCGTACGTCGCGGCCTACTGCGCGGCCAAGCACGGCCTCGTCGGGCTGACGCGGGCGCTCGCGCTCGAAGTCGCCAAGACCGGCGTCACCGTCAACGCCGTCTGCCCGGGCTACACCGACACCGACCTCGTCGCGGATTCGGTCGGGGCGCTCGCCGAGAAGACCGGGCGCTCGGCGGAGGAGCTTCGGGCCGGGTTCGAGCGGCAGAGCCCGCTCGAGCGGATGCTCTCGCCGGAGGAGGTGGCGAGCGCCGTCGCGTGGCTGTGCCACCCCGAGCAGGCCGCCGTCACCGGGCACGCGCTCGTCGTGGCCGGCGGCGAGGTATAGCGCTCTTGGCCGGGGTGCCGAGTGAGCACCCGCCCCTCTTTTCTTTTGGCCCGGTTCGTCCGTTTATTCCGGGCATGGCTACTGCTTCGCTCGACCCCACGACCTTCGCCCCCGAGCACTTCCGCTGGTCCTTCGCCGACCGCGTCGCCACGGTCACCCTCAACCGTCCGGAGCGGAAGAACCCGCTCACGTTCGAGAGCTACGCTGAGCTGCGCGACACCTTCCGCGCGCTCGTCTACGCCGACGAGGTCAAGGCGGTCGTGCTCGAAGGCGCGGGCGGCAACTTCTCCTCCGGAGGCGACGTGCACGAGATTATCGGGCCGCTGACGGAGATGGACATGCCGGCGCTCCTCCGGTTTACCCGGATGACGGGCGACCTCGTCAAGGCGATCAAGGGCTGTCCGCAGCCGGTCATCGCGAGCATCGACGGCGTGTGCGTCGGTGCGGGGGCGATCATGGCGATGGCGTCCGACCTCCGCGTCGGGACGCCGGAGAGCAAGGTGGCCTTTCTGTTCACCCGCGTCGGCCTCGCGGGGTGCGACATGGGGGCGTGCGCGATTCTGCCTCGCATCATCGGCCAGGGCCGTGCCGCCGAACTGCTCTACACCGGCCGCTCGGTGAGCGGCACCGAGGCCCACGCGTGGGGCTTCTACAACCAACTTGCCGAGTCGGGCGACGTATTGGAGCAGGCCCAAAAGCTGGCCCACCGGCTCGCCCACGGCCCGACCTTCGCCCACATGATGACCAAGACGATGCTCGACCAGGAGTGGAGCATGGGCATCGAGCAGGCCATCGAGGCCGAGGCCCAGGCCCAGGCGATCTGCATGCAGACGCGCGACTTCGAGCGGGCCTACCGCGCCTTCGTCGCCAAAGAACGTCCCACCTTCGAGGGCGACTGAGGGAGTGGGACTGAGGGAGTGGGAGAGTGGAATAAAAACCGCGAAATTTGCCGACCCCGTCGCGCTCCGCGACTACCTTTCTGTCCTCTGTCCTCTGTCCTCTGTCCTGTGACCCATCTCGCCCTACCGTTTTTCGAGGACCGTCACCGCGGCCTCGCGCGCGACCTCGACGCGTGGGCGGAGGCGCACGTCGATGAGGCACCGGAAGACGACGCGGAGGCGTGCCGGCTGCTCGTCCGGGCGCTGGGCGAGGCGGGGTGGCTCACGCTCTGCGTCCCCGCGCCCGCCGGTCGGCACGAGCGGCTCGACGTGCGGAGCCTCTGCCTCGCACGCGAGACGCTCGGCTACCGCTCGGCGCTCGCCGACTTCGCCTTTGCGATGCAGGGCCTCGGGGCCGGGCCGGTCTCGCTCTTCGGCACCGACGCGCAGCGCGACGCCTACCTGCCCGCCGTCGCCCAGGGCAAAAAGATCGCCGCGTTTGCGCTCTCGGAAGCAGAGGCTGGGTCAGACGTGTCGGCCCTCGCCACGACGGCCACGCCGGACGGCGACGCCTTCGTGCTCAGCGGCGAGAAGACCTGGATCTCGAACGCGGGCATCGCCGATTTCTACACCGTGTTTGCCCGGACCGGCGAGGGGTCGAAGGGCCTCAGCGCGTTCGTCGTCGATGCCGACACGCCCGGCCTGACAGTCGCGGCCGACATCCCGCTCATCGCGCCGCACCCGCTCGGGACGCTCCGCTTCGCCGACTGCCGCGTGCCGCGCTCTTCGCTGATTGGCGAGGTGGGGCAGGGGATGCGGATCGCGCTCTCGACGCTCGACGTGTTCCGCACGACGGTCGGAGCCGCCGCGCTCGGCTTCGCCCGCCGGGCGCTCGGCGAAGCCCTCGGCCACGTCCGCCGACGCGAACTCTTCGGCGGGACGCTCGCCGACCTGCCCGTCGTCCAGAGCCAACTCGCGCAGATGGCGACCGAGATCGACGCGAGCGCGCTCATGGTTTACCGCGCCGCGTGGACCAAAGACGCCGGGGCCGAACGCGTAACGAAAGAGGCGGCGATGGCGAAGGCGTACGCTACCGAAGCCGCGCAGCGTGTGATCGACACAGCGGTTCAGCTTTTCGGCGGGCACGGCGTGACGGTCGGCTCGGTCGTAGAGCGCCTCTACCGCGACATCCGCCCGCTCCGCATTTACGAGGGCGCGACCGAAGTCCAGCACCTCGTCATCGCCCGGCAGCTTCTGAGAGCGGAAGACCGGAGGAGCGAAAGAGCGGAAGAAAATACAGGCTGAAGCACAGCCGCTTCGATTCCTTGCCCTCCATTCCTTCCACGCCTTTCATTCTCCAGCCATGACTACTCTCCAACCGCCAGACTGGCCGCGACCGAAGGGCTACGCCAACGGCATCCTCGCTGAGGGGCGGCTGCTGTTCGTCGCGGGGCAGATCGGGTGGGACGCCGACGAGCGGCTCGCCGACGGCCTCGCGGCGCAGACGGAGCAGGCGCTGCGCAACATCCTCGCCGTGCTGCGCGAGGGCGGGGCCGGGCCGGAGCACGTCGCCCGGATGACGTGGTACGTCACCGACAAGCACGCCTACAACGCGGCCCTCGCCGAGATCGGGCAGGTGTACCGCACCGTGATCGGGCCGCGCTACCCGGCGATGACGCTCGTCGAGGTCGCCGACCTGCTCGAACCGGGTGCCCTAGTGGAAATTGAGGCCACGGCAGTCGTACCGTATGCTCAGAAACAGACCTGACGCTGAGCCGATGGAGCCTTCTGCCCACCGCGACCCTTTCGCCCGCGACCACCTCCCGCCGCACGACCTGTGGCCGGACCTCCTGCTTGGCGGCACCTTCGCCTACCCGCCGCGCCTCAACTGCGCCGTCGAACTCCTCGAGCGCGCCGTGGACGCCGGGCACGCCGACCGCCCGCTCTTCCGCACGGCCGAGGGGACGCAGACCTACGCTGCGTTCCTCGCCGAGGTCAACCGCATCGCGCACGTCCTCGTCGACGATCTCGACCTCGTCCCCGGCAACCGGGTGCTCCTGCGCGGGCCGAACACGCCGCGCCTGGCCGCGTGCTGGTTCGCCGTCGTCAAGGCCGGCGGCATCTGCGTGACGACGATGCCGCTGCTGCGCTCGTACGAGCTGACCTACACCGTAGAGAAGGCCCGCGTCAGCCACGCCCTCTGCGACGCCCGCTTCCGCGACGAACTAGGCAAAACCCAGGGTGAGACCGACCTCCTGACCTCCGTCGCCTACTTCTATGCCGACACGGACCACGACCTCGAAGCCCGGATGGCCTCGAAGCCGGACCACTTCGAGGCCGTCGACACCGCCGCCGACGACGTAGTGCTGATCGGGTTCACGTCCGGCACGACCGGCAAGGCGAAGGCGACAGCGCACTTCCACCGCGACGTGCTCGCCATCTGCGACGCCTTCCCGGCCTCCTGCCTCGACCTCGGGCCGGACGACATCGTGATCGGGTCGCCGCCGCTCGCGTTCACCTTCGGCCTGGGCGGCGACCTGCTGTTCCCGATGCGGGTCGGGGCCTCGTGCGCGTTCATCCCGAAGCCGAGCGTCGAGGCGATCCTCCAGACGATCCACGACTTCGGCGCGACGGTCTGCTTCACCTCGCCGACGGCCTACCGGGCGATGCTCGACCGTCTCGACGCGTTCGACGTTTCCAGCCTACGGCAGTGCGTCTCGGCCGGCGAGCCGCTCCCGGCCCCGACCTTCCACGCGTGGCACGAAGCGACCGGCATCAAGATCATCGACGGCATCGGCTCGACCGAGATGCTGCACATCTTCCTCTCCGCGCCGAAAGACCAGATCAAGCCCGGTACGACCGGTAAGCCTATTCCCGGCTACGAAGCAAAAGTTGTGGACGAGAACGGCAACGAGGTCCCCCCCGGGACGGTCGGCCTCCTCGCCGTGCGCGGCCCGACGGGCTGCCGCTACCTCGACGACCCCGAACGGCAGCGGACCTACGTCCGGGACGGCTGGAACTACCCCGGCGACGCCTACCTCGTGGACGACGACGGTTACTTCCACTACCAGTCGCGCACCGACGACATGATCATCACCTCGGGCTACAACGTCTCCGGGCTGCAAGTCGAGAGCGTGCTCCTGACGCACGACGCGGTCGGCGAGTGCGGGGTGGTCGGCGTACCGGACGAGGCGCGGGGGCACCTCGTCAAGGCGTTCATCGTGCTCCGCGAGGGGGTGGAGGCGAGCGATGCACTCGTGGCGGAGCTGCAGGATTTCGTCAAGGCCGAGATCGCGCCGTACAAGTACCCCCGCGCCGTTGCTTTCCTGGACGCCCTCCCGCGCACGCAGACCGGCAAGCTCCAGCGCTTCCGGCTCCGGGACGCTTCGCTCCGCGAGCAGGAGAACGCTGCCTAGAACAAAGGCTCTGCCCGGCAGTAGGCCCTCCGCCTTCATCTGCATCTCCGACGGACCTCCGCCGATGGACCTCTGGCTCTACGCGCTCGGCAGCGTGCTCCTTGTCAGCCTCGTCTCGCTCGTCGGCGTGTTCACGCTCTCGCTCAACGCGGCGCGGCTGGAGCGGATCGTCTTCCTCCTCGTCTCGTTCGCCGTCGGGGCGATGCTCGGGGGAGCGGTGATCCACCTCATCCCGAGGTCCTTCGCCGCGCTCGGCGACCAGACGGCGAGCCTGCTCGTCCTCGCCGGCGTGATCGCGTTCTTCGTCCTCGAGAAGTTCCTCCACTGGCGGCACGACCACGGCGTGGCGGGCGTCGCCGCCGAGCACGAGGTCGCCGCCGCGCTCGACGCCGAGCCCCCGCCGGTCAAGCCGTTTGCGACGATGAACCTCGTCGGCGACGCGGCCCACAACCTGATCGACGGGGCGGTGATCGCGGCGGCCTACCTCGTCTCTGTCCCGGCAGGCGTCGTGACGACGGCGGCGGTGATGCTCCACGAGATCCCGCAGGAGATCGGCGACTTCGGGGTGCTCGTCTACGGCGGAATGGAGCCGAAGCGGGCGCTGGCCTACAACTTCCTCTCGGCTCTCGCGGCGATGGTCGGGGCCGTCGTCTCGCTCGTCGTCGGGTCGCAGGTCGAGGGCTACGCGGACTACCTGCTCCCGCTGACGGCCGGGTCGTTCCTCTACGTCGCCGGGAGCGACCTCATCCCGGAGCTGCACCACCACCACAGCGTGCCGGCGACGAAGTCTGTGTGGCAGCTCGTGATGATCCTCCTCGGCGTCGGGGTGATGCTGCTCCCCGCCGTCCTCGGCTTCGACGCGCGGCATTGAAGCGCTCCAACCCTCTCCGACGCCTCTGAATAACACCATGAGCGAAGATAAAATCACGGAATCAGATGAGGTAACGTTTTCACAGATCCTCGCCTCTATTGCTTGTCGGCCCCATATGTATGTGGGTGAGCGTTCACTTGAGAAAGTGGCTATTCATCTGGATGGGTACCGCTGGGGCGTTATTCATGCTGGAGGCAGAGACCCCATGATGCCTAGCCTATCCTGGCTGACATGGGTTGAGATGCGCTGTGTTATCCGCTGTAGTGCGTGGGGCTGGTGGCGTATTCTGGTACATCATTACGGAGACGAAATGACCGCCATATCAAAGTTGCCTGAACTGTATGAGGCTTATCTCAGCGATCTCGAACGATTGGGCGAGGCCGGTATCGAAGCAGAGCGAGATCGTCGATTGGAGGAGCAATACGGAGGCACTCACGGCCATCCAGATGAAACTCATACTCCTGCCCCCACTTGGCTTTCAGCGAGCATAGCTGGCGGCGATGCGCTCGGCGGTGGCGCGGAAGGGGCGGAAGGTGACGCCTAGCTCCTCGCGCGCCTTGCGGTTGCTGTAGCGGTAGGCCCGGCCCGAGATGCGCGCCGTCTCGCGCGTCAGCGTCGGGCGCTGGCGCGTGACGAGGGCGGCGGCTTCGGACAGGCTCCCGGCGGCCATCGCCAGGCCCGGCGCGAGGACCAGCTTCGGCCCTGGCACGCCGAACGCCTCGGCCAGGGTGCCGAAGATCTCTTTCCAGCGGAGGTTCTCCGACCCGAGGAAGTAGCGCTCGCCGGTCTCGCCGCGCGCCATCGCGGCCCGGTGCCCGGCCGCCACGTCCTCCACGTCGACGACGCTCGTCCCGCCCGCCGGGGCGACGGGCATCCGCCCGCGCCGCACCCGGTCTACGATCTCCGTCGTGTTCTCGCCCGCGCGGCCTGGCCCGAAGATCACGGCCGGGTTGACGATCACGGCGTCGAGCCCTTCGGCGACCGCGCGGTGCACCTCTAGCTCGGCCGCGTGCTTGCTCCGGGCATAGGCCGTGTTCATCCGCGAGACGGTCCACTCTGCCGTCTCGTCGATCACCGCGCCCTCCTTCTCCGGCCGGCCGAACGCGGCCTGGCTGGAGGTGAGGACGAGGCGCCGCACTCCGGCCTCGCGCGCCGCGTCGGCGACGTGGGCCGTGCCCGCCACGTTGACCGCGTGCAGGCGCTCGGCATCTTTCCTCCCGCCAAACCCGACGAACGCCGCCGCATGGTACACGCACCGGACGCCCTCCATCGCCGCCCGGACGCTTGCCCCGTCGGTCACGTCCCCGACCGCGTGCTCGACGTGGTGTGCGCGTTCGCCGAGCAGATCGAGTGACGAGGTCCCGCGGCGCAGGATGCGGACGGTCTCGCCCGCGCCCAACAACTGGCGGACGAGGACCGAGCCGAGGAAACCAGTTGCGCCGGTAACCAGAACCATTGGGTGATTGGGGAATGACTGATTGGGTGATTGGGAGCCACAATCAGCCAATCACTCAATCAGCTATTCGGCGAATGAAACCAGGAGGTCGTTCTTACCGACCGCTTGGCCGGGCTCGACGTGGACGGTGGCGACGGTGCCGGCGGCGGCGGCGCGGAGTTCGTTCTCCATCTTCATCGCCTCCAGCACGACGAGGCCCGTGCCTTCGGGCACCTCCTGGCCCGGCTCGGCGAGGACGGAGAGGACGAGGCCCGGCATCGGAGCGCGGAGTTCGCGCTCGGCGGCGGAGTCGCTGGTGTCCATGCCGAACTGCTCGAGGAGGAGGTCGCGTTCGTTCTTGAGTCTGACCTGGAGGCGTTGCCCGGCGTGAGTGAGGGCGAGCGTGCCGTCGCGCTGCGGCTCGGCGGTGAACGAGTAGCTCTGCCCGTCGAGGAGGAGGAGCACCTCGCGCTCGGCGATGCGCTCGACGCGGGCCTCGACGGCCTCGCCGTCTACGGTCAGATCGGTGCCGTCGAGCGCGAGGTCGACCGTGCGGTCGTGGACGAGGGCCTGGAATTGCATGATGGTTTCTAGTTTGTGGTTCCTAGTTTGCCTGCGGCAAGGCTTCGCGTTCTGGTTCGGCAAGACTGATCGGTGCGC
This sequence comes from Bacteroidota bacterium, assembly GCA_038746285.1. Classification (NCBI taxonomy): domain Bacteria; kingdom Pseudomonadati; phylum Bacteroidota; species Bacteroidota bacterium. The sequence continues at coordinate 135,542 of JBCDKT010000002.1, read as the reverse complement.
TGAACTAGGAAACTAGGAACCGTAAACTGTAAACTACGCCCCGTGGCCGATCCGCCACTCACGCCCGACCTCCTGCTCTACGCCTACCGGCGCGGCCTCTTCCCGATGGCCGACCCCGACGAGGGCGACGCCGTCTACTGGTACGCCCCTGACCCGCGTGGCGTGCTCCCGCTCGGCGGGTTCCACGTCCCGAAGAACCTCGCGAAGCTGGTCCGCCGCGCCGCGTTCGAGGTGACGGCGGACCGGGCGTTCGAGGCGGTGATGCGGGCGTGCGCAGCTCCGGCGCCAGACCGGGAGACGACCTGGATCTCGGACGAGGTCGTGGCGGCCTACACCGCGCTGCACCGGCTCGGGTTCGGGCACTCGGTCGAGTGCTGGCAGGAGGGCGAGCTGGTTGGCGGGCTCTACGGCGTCGCGCTCGGCGGGGCGTTCTTCGGCGAGTCGATGTTCCACCGCGCGCGCGACGCGTCGAAGGTGGCGCTCGTCCACCTCGTCCGCCGGCTTCGGCAGGGCGGGTTCAGGCTCCTCGACGTGCAGTTCGTCACGCCGCACCTCGCCCGCTTCGGCGCGGTCGAGATTCCGCGCACTGAGTACGAGCGGCGGCTGGCCGAAGCGCTCGCGGTGAAGGCGCGGTGGGACTGAACGAAGTTTTAACCCGGCACGCGGACAAACGGCAGCAGCGCGGCGTACTACCACCCTCGTTCACGTTATGTGCTCCCATGAACCGCGTACCGTCCATCGTTTTCGCTGCTCTGTTCCTCACCGCCTGCGCCTCCGAGCCGGCGGAGGAGCCGGTCGCGGCACCCATCGCGCAGGCGGAGGCCGTGGACGCACCTGCCGCGCCGGACTCCTCGACGGCGCAGACGTTTGAGGCGGTCGTGGCCTACGCCCAGGAGCAGAACCTCGTAGCGCGCCCGCTCGGCGAGATCGTGCAGGCCGTCGGGCTCCAACTCCTCGGGCGGCCCTACGTCGAGGGCGCGCTCGACCGGACCGCCGAGGAGGCGCTCGTCGTCGACCTCACGGGGTTCGACTGTGTGACGTACGTCGAGAACGTCCTCGCCATCGCCCAGGCTGTGCAGGCCGGGACGCCGAGCTACGACGCCTACGTGGCCAACCTCGAAGCGCTCCGCTACCGGGGCGGCGCGCTCGACGGCTACTGCAGCCGCCTCCACTACTTCACCGACTGGATGCGCGACAACGACGCCCGCGGCAACGTCCGCCTCATCACCCAGGACGTCGGCGAGCCGTTCGACAAGACTATCGACTTCATCAGCGGGCACCGCGAGGCCTACCCGAAGCTCGCCGCGGGCGATGCTCGGAGCGACAGCCTCTTTGCCTGCATCGAGGGCGTGGAGGCCGGGCTGCGCGGTCACGACCTCTACTACGTGCCACAGGACGACATCCGGGGCATCTACGGTCAACTCGAAGCGGGCGACATCATCGCCACCGCGACCGACATCGACGGCCTCGACGTGACCCACACCGGGTTTGTGCTCAAAGACGGCGAGCGGACCGGCTTCCTCCACGCCTCGCTCACCGGCGAGGTCAAGGTCTCCGACGACCTCGCGGACTACATCGCCGGCAACCGCGTCCAGACGGGCATTATCGTCGCTCGGCCGCTTGCGCCCGGCACCAGCGGTTGAAGAAACCGCCGTATTTTACGCCTCACCATGGGGGCGGCCGGCCGGTCGCCCCTACGCATATCGCTCAGCCGACCTGCCATGTCTGACATTCTCCGAATCGGCGTGCTCACGTCCGGTGGCGACGCGCCCGGCATGAACGCCTGCCTCCGGGCGGTCGTCCGCCGCGCGGTCGCGCAGGAGCTGGAAGTCGTCGGCATCCGGCAGGGCTACGCTGGGTTGATCGAGGGCGATTTCGTGGAGATGGACCGGCAGAGCGTCTCGAACATCCTCGGCAAGGGCGGGACGATCCTCAAGACGGCGCGCTCCGACGCCTTCCGCCAGCCCGAGGGCCGGACGCGGGCGGCGGAGAACCTGCACGCGGCCGGCATCGACGCGCTCGTCGCAATCGGTGGCAACGGCACGCTGCGCGGCGCAGCGCTCCTCCACGAGGAGCACGGCACCGCCGTCGTCGGCTGCCCGGGCACGATCGATAACGACCTCTTCGGGACCGACGAGACCGTCGGCTACGACACCGCGCTCAACACGGCCATCGAGAACATCGACCGCATCCGCGACACGGCCGACGCGCACAACCGGCTGTTCCTGATCGAGGTGATGGGCCAGGACGCGGGCTTCATCGCGCTCAACTGCGGCATCGGCGGCGGGGCCGAGCTCGTGCTGATCCCCGAGACGCTCACCCAGATGTCGGCGATCAAGGAGCGCATCCTGTCGCTCATGGTGAGCCAGCTCCGCTCGTCGATCGTGGTCGTCGCCGAGGGCGAGGACATGGGCGGGGCGGTGAAGATCGCCGAGGCCCTTCAGGAGGACGAGGCGTTCGCACCCATCGACCTGCGCGTGTGCATCCTCGGGCACGTCCAGCGCGGCGGCTCGCCCACGGCCCGCGACCGCGTCCTCGCTAGCCGTCTCGGCTCGGCGGCCGTCACGGCACTCCTCGAAGGGCACGACAGCGTGATGGTCGGCGTCGTCAACGGCGACGTCAAGCTGACCCCGATCCGCCAGGTCTGCGACCGCAAGAAGCAGATCGACTACGAGCTGCTAAACCTCAGTGACCTGCTAAGTTGAACGCTCTTGGCTGTCGGCTTCTGGCTGTTGGCTCTCGGGCTTCAGCCGGAAGCCGGTAGCCAAGAGCTACAAGCCAGAAGCTACAAGCCAAGAGCTACCCCATGTCCCACAAACCCCCCATCGGCGAAGTCGCAGGCAAGAAGCAGGAGGTCGAGTCGATGTTCGACGCGATCGCGCCGCGCTACGACCTCCTCAACCGCGTCCTCTCGCTCGGCATCGATGTCCGGTGGCGCAAGCAGGCCGTCAAGATGGCCGGGGCCGCGCTCGACCGCCCGCCGCGCCGAGTCCTCGACGTGGCCACGGGCACGGCCGACCTCGCTGTCGAGGCGCTCAAGCTCGGGCCGCGCGAGGTGATCGGCGTCGACATCGCCGAGGAGATGCTGGAGGTCGGGCGCGGCAAGCTCCGCGAGCGCCGGCTCGACCACCGGGTCACGCTCCAGCGCGGCGACGCCGAGAACCTGGCGTTCGAGGACGGCGCGTTCGACCTCGCCCTGGTTGCCTTCGGGGTCCGCAACTTCGAGGACCTCGGAGCCGGGTTGCGGGAGCTCTGCCGCGTCCTCCGCCCCGGTGGGGCGCTCGTCGTCCTCGAGTTCAGCCGACCCCGCGCCTTCCCGATGAAGCAGCTCTACGGGTTCTACTCCAGCCAGGTCCTGCCGCGTGTCGGGCGCGCCGTCTCGGGCGACAGCGGGGCCTACGCCTATCTCCCCGAGTCCATCCAGGCCTTCCCCGACGGCGACGACTTCCTCCGCGCGATGGCCGAGGCCGGCTTCGACGGCCTGCGCGAGCAGCGCCTCACGTTCGGCGTGGCCTCGCTCTACGGAGGCGTCGTGCCACACCCGTAGACACAGAACCCGGCCCCGCCAGGAACGTACCTCCCGGCCTACTCTCGCCACCCCACGCTTATGATCGTCGTCATGCAGGAGCGGGCCACCGAGGCCCAAGTCGCCGCTGTCACCGAGCGCCTCGAAGCGTACGGCTTCGCGGTGCAGCCCGTCGTCGGAGGGCACCAGACGGTCCTCGGTGCGGCGGGCGTTCAGCCGGACTTCGACGTGCGCCACATCCAGATCCTCGGCGGCGTCGCGAGCGTGGCCCGCGTCACGAGCCCGTACAAGTACGTCGGGCGGTCCTGGCAGGAAGAGAACACGGTGATCGACGTCAAGGGCGTCGCGGTCGGCGGCGAGGAGGTCATCGTCATGGCCGGGCCGTGCTCGGTCGAGAGCGAGGAGCAGCTCGACGCGGCGGCGGCGGCCGTGGCGGCCGAGGGCGCGACGTTTCTGCGCGGCGGGGCCTTCAAGCCGCGCACCTCGCCCTACTCGTTCCAGGGGCTCGGCGAAGAAGGGCTCCGTCTGCTCCGCACCGTCGCCGACCGCCACGGCCTCCGCGTCATCACCGAGGTCATGACGCCGTCGCAGGTGGACCTCGTCGCGGCCCACGCCGACGTGTTCCAGATCGGCGCGCGCAACATGCAGAACTTCGACCTGCTCCGCGCCGTGGGGCAGACCGAGACGCCAGTTTTCCTCAAGCGAGGGCTCAGTGCCACCATTAAGGAGTGGCTTATGAGCGCCGAATATGTAATGGCAAGCGGCAACCCGCACGTCATCCTCTGCGAGCGCGGTATCCGCACCTTCGAGTCCTCCACCCGCAACACGCTGGACCTCTCCGCCGTGCCGGTCGTCAAACAGCGCAGTCACCTCCCCGTATTCGTCGATCCGAGCCACGCCGTGGGCTTGCGTGACAAGGTCGTCCCGCTCGCGCGGGCGGCCGTGGCGGTGGGTGCCGACGGCCTCCTCGTCGAGGTCCATCCGGACCCCCCGCGCGCCCTCTCCGACGGCCCCCAGTCGCTTTTCGTCGAGCAGTTCTCCGACATGATGCGGCAACTCCGCCTCGTGGCCGACGCCGTCGGCCGGCCGATGCGGGCGGCGCACGAAACCTCTGTGTAGGCCGTGCATCGACCGGTGCCTTGCGTTATGCTTCAGACGCACCTCCCTTCACTTTCCTAGAATATTACCTCTATGTGTGGCATTGTCGGATACATCGGCGAGCGCGAGGCCAGCGGTATCCTCGTCACCGGACTGAAGCGCCTCGAGTACCGCGGCTACGACTCCGCCGGCATCGCCGTCCTCAACGGCACCGTCAAGGTGCGCAAGAAGGAGGGTAAGGTCAGCGAACTCGAGCAGGTCCTCAGCGGTGAGCCCGTCGACGGCACCGTCGGGATGGGGCACACACGCTGGGCTACGCACGGCGTCCCGAACGACGTCAACGCCCACCCGCACACCGCAGGCAGCGGTCGCTTCGCAATCATCCACAACGGCATCATCGAGAACTACGCCGTCCTCAAGAAGCGCCTCGCCGAGAAGGGCTACGCGTTCGAGAGCGACACCGACACCGAGGTGCTGGCGCACTTCATCGACGACGTACAGAAAGAGGCTAACCTCTCCTTTGCCGAGGCCGTCCGCCAGGCGCTGACGCAGGTCGACGGCGCCTACGGCCTCGTCGCGGTCTCCCAGGACGAGCCCGACATGCTCGTCGTGGCGCGCAACGGCAGCCCGCTCCTGCTCGGGATTGGCGAGGGCGAGCACTTCATCGGCTCCGACGCCAGCCCGTTCATCGAGTACACGCGCAAGGTGGTCTACCTCAACGACGGCGAGATGGCCGTCGTCCGCCGCGACAGCTACGAGGTCTCCCGGATCGACGGCGCGCCGGTGGCGAAGGAGGTCCACGCCCTCGAGTGGAACCTGGAGGAGATCGAGAAGGGCGGCTACGAGCACTTCATGCTCAAGGAGATCATGGAGCAGCCCGAGGTCCTCGAGAACGCGATGCGCGGGCGCGTCCTGCTCGGCGACAACCGGGTCCGCCTCGGCGGGCTCACCGACGTCATGCCCCAGCTCGTCGGGGCCGAGCGCATCATCATCTGCGCCTGCGGCACCTCGTGGCACGCCGCCCTCGTCGGCGAGTACCTCATCGAGAAGCACACCCGCATCCCGGTCGAGGTCGAGTACGCCAGCGAGTTCCGCTACCGCGACCCCATCCTCAAGGACGGCGACGTGGTCCTCGTCATCTCCCAGAGCGGCGAGACCGCCGACACGCTCGCCGCCGTCCGGCAGGCGCAGGAGGCCGGCATCCTCACGCTCGGCGTCGTCAACACGGTCGGCTCGACCATTGCCCGCGAGACCGACGCGGGCGTCTACCTCCACGCTGGGCCGGAGATCGGGGTGGCGAGCACGAAAGCGTTCACGGCCCAGGTGGTCGTGCTCACGATGATCGCCCTCGCCGTCGGCAAGGAGCGCGGGACTCTCTGCGACGAGACCTTCCGCACCTTCCTCCAAGGCCTCGCAGCCGTCCCGGACCAGATCCGCAGCGTCCTCGCCCAGAGCGAGGTGATCGAGAAGCTATCGCAGGACTACGTGGCCGCCGACAACTTCCTCTACCTCGGACGCGGCTGCAACTTCCCTGTCGCGCTCGAAGGCGCGCTCAAGCTCAAGGAGATCTCCTACATCCACGCCGAGGGTTACCCGGCGGCCGAGATGAAGCACGGCCCCATCGCCCTCATCGACCGCCACATGCCGGTCGTCGTGATTGCGATGAAGGACGCGATCTACGACAAGGTGGTCTCGGGGATCGAGGAGGTCGCCGCCCGCGAAGGCGCCGTGATCGCCATCACCGAAGAGGGCAACCACGAGCTCGACGACCTGTGCAAGGTGGTGCTCCACGTCCCGCGCTCGCTCGAGTGCCTGGAGCCGCTGCTGACCGTCGTCCCGCTCCAACTGCTGTCGTACTACGTCGCCGTCCTGCGCGGCTGTAACGTGGACCAGCCGCGCAACCTCGCCAAGAGCGTCACGGTCGAGTAGGACGCAAACGTTTCGTACCTTTCCCGGCGTAGGGGTTTGATTAATCAAACCCCTACGTCCGTTTAATGCCCGCCGCCGATGACCTCCATCCCCGACGAGACCCTCCGCGACATCAAAGCCCGCCACGCCGAGGTCGAGCGCCTGATGGCGACGCCTGAGGTCGCCACTGACCCGACGCAGCTTGCCGACCTCGGGCGCGAGCACTCGGAACTGACCGACCTGAAGGCGAAGATCGAGCGCGTCGAGGCGCTGCAGCAGGAAGCCGACGACCTCCGCGAACTCGCTGGGGGTGACGATCCCGAACTCGCCGAGATGGCCGCCCTCGAACTCGAAGGCATCGAGGCGAAGCTGCCGAAGGCCGAGGAGGCGCTCCGCCTCGCGCTTATCCCCAAAGACCCCGCCGACGCCAAAGACGCGATCCTCGAAATCCGCGCCGGCACCGGCGGCGACGAGGCCAGCCTCTTCACCGGCGACCTCCTCCGGCTCTACACCCGCTTCGCCGAGCAGCGCGGCTGGAAGATCGAGATGATGGACGCCACCGAGGGCGCGCAGGGTGGGTTCAAAGAAATCACGCTCTCGGTCAAAGGCCCCGAGGTGTTCGGGACGATGAAGTACGAGAGCGGGGTCCACCGCGTGCAGCGCGTTCCCGCCACCGAGAGCCAGGGCCGCATCCACACCTCCGCTGCGACCGTCGCCGTCCTCCCCGAAGCCGAGGAGGTGGACGTCGAGATCCACGCCAACGACCTCGAAATCGATGTCTACCGCTCGTCCGGCCCCGGCGGGCAGTCGGTCAACACGACCGACTCCGCCGTGCGGATCACCCACAAACCGACGGGCCTCGTGGTGACGTGCCAGGACGAGAAGAGCCAGCACAAGAACAAAGACAAGGCGCTCCGCGTCCTCCGCAGCCGGCTCTACCAGGCCAAGCTCGACGCGATCAACGCTGAGCGCTCGGAGCAGCGCCGCGCCCTCGTCGGCTCCGGCGACCGGTCCGAGAAGATCAGGACCTACAACTACCCCCAGAGCCGTGTCACCGACCACCGCCTCACGGGCGACGACAAGAACCACGCGCTCCAGGACGTCCTCAACGGCGACCTCGACGCCATCATCGCCGCCCTCCGCATGGCCGAGAACGCCGAGCGCCTGAGCGGATGAATGGCTGTTGTGATCGAACTCCGATACGACATACGCGCTCGGATTACGCTTGTCCTGACTGAGGAAGGGGGTCGAAAAACACCTGCTGTTCGGGGTTACCGACCTCAGTTCTACTACAGCGGTCGAGACTGGGACGCTCTGCCAGAATACATCGGTGTTGAGCAGGTTGAGCCGGGGCAGACGTTCGAGACGTATCTCCATCTCCTCAGTCCAGAGTGCCACTACGGAAAGGTCACGTCAGGGATGCCTTTCGAGTGGCGTGAAGGTGCTCGCGTGGTCGGACAGGGTGTCGTTCTTGAATTGCTAGAGTTAGAGCGGGCAGCGCGGGAGACACTGGAACGTGACCCGAATGCGCTTGAGAGTTGCCGGGAATGACGACCTCGCGCAAGGACGTGCCCCGCAAGCTGAAGTGATAGCCGAAGACGGAAGTACGAGGGCTACTTCGGACTACCAAGTACGTCATCCCGGACCCCGATCCGGGATCCACTGGCTGGCACCGGCCGATGGGTCCCCGCCTGCGCGGGGACGACGTGGAAGAGGATCGGCAACAGGGATTGGGGCCGTTGCGCTAACTTCCGGCTGCGAACCGGACTTCTTAGCTCCATGCAACAGCGCACCCTCCTCGTTCTTTTTCTCGGCCTCGCCGGGCTGACTGCGCTCGGGGCGCAGGTGGAGCCGCAGAGTGTGCCGCCGGCAGCGCCGCCCGACGCGCCGGTACTGCTAGAGGCTCCGCCAGCCGAGGAACCCGCCGAACCGGTCCCAACGTGGCTCTCCATCGTCCCCGCCCTCGTGGCGATTGCGGCGGCGCTCGCGTTTCGGCAGGTGGTGGCAGCGCTCTTCGCAGGCATCTGGATCGGGGCTTGGCTCGTGCGCGGCGGGATCGACGGGCTCTGGCTCGGGCTCCTCGACACAGTCCAGGTCTACGTCCTCCAGGCCCTCGCCGACGCGGACCACGCGGCGATCATCATCTTCACGCTCATGATCGGCGGGGTCGTCGGGGTCATCCAGAAGAACGGGGGGACGAAGGGGATCGTCAGCGCGGTCGTGGCGTGGGCGAGTTCGGCGCGGCGGGGGCAGCTTGCGACGAGCTTCCTCGGCCTGGCAATCTTCTTCGACGACTACGCCAACACGCTCATTGTCGGCGGGACGATGCGGCCGATCACGGACCGGCTCCGCATCTCGCGCGAGAAGCTGGCCTACATCGTCGACTCGACCGCCGCGCCCATCGCCTCGCTCGCGCTCGTGACGACGTGGATCGGGTACGAGGTCGGGCTGATCGGCGAGGCCGTCGCCCGGATCGACGGCTACGACGAGGCGGCGTACTCGGTCTTCCTCAACTCGCTCGCCTACAGCTTCTACCCGGTCCTCGCGATCCTCTTCGTCCTCGCCGTCGCCGCGTGGCAGCGCGACTTCGGGCCGATGCTCGCCGCCGAACGCCGCGCCCGGCAGACCGGCCAGCTCTTCCGCCCCGGCTCGGACATCGAGCAGGCCGAGGCCGAGTCGAGCGTCCTCGTCCCCGACGAGTCGACGCCCGCCCGCGCGCTCAACGCCGTCGTCCCGATCCTCGTCCTCATCGTGGGGGTCGTCGGCGGGCTCTTCGCGACGGGGGAGGGCGACTCGGTGCGCGAGATCATCTCGTCGGCCGACTCGTACCGGGCGATGCTGTGGGCGTCGCTCCTGGCGGTCGTCGTCGCGGTCGCGCTCTCGGTCGGGCAGCGGATCCTGACGCTCACCGAGGCGCTCGACGCGTGGTACGCCGGGATGAAGGCGATGCTCTTGGCGATCATCATCCTGATCCTCGCATGGGCGCTCTCCGGCGTCAACGACGCGCTCGGCACGGCCGACTGGCTGGTCTTGAGGCTCTCGGGGAGCCTCGCGGTCGGCCTCGTCCCGGCGCTCGTCTTCCTCCTCGCCGCCGCGACGGCCTTCTCGACGGGGTCGAGCTGGGGGACGATGGGGATCCTGATGCCGCTCGTTGTCCCGCTCGCGTGGGGCGTCCTTTCGGCCGAGGGCATGGCCGAACCCGAGCACTACCACATTCTTTACTCGTCGGTCTCGGCCGTCCTCGCCGGGGCCGTCTGGGGCGACCACTGCTCGCCGATCTCGGACACGACGATCCTCTCGTCGCTCGCCTCGGGGTGCGACCACATTGACCACGTCCGCACGCAGCTTCCGTACGCGCTCCTCGTCGGGACCGGGGCGATCCTGCTCGGGACGCTGCCGGCGGGCTTCGGGGTGCCGTGGTGGCTCTGCCTGCCCGTCGCGGCGGTCGTACTCCTTGCGGGGCTGCGGTTCTTCGGCGAGCCGGTCGAGGCCACGGAAACAGTACGGGGTTGACGGAGCGCCGACGCGTGGTAGCTTGGGTCTCTGCCAACCCCGATGTGTTATGCGTTTCTCTGTCGCGCTTGCTGCTGTAGCCGTCCTCGCTGGTTGTACGACCCCGGTCACGCCGCCCGAGGGCGGAAGCGCCTGGGGCCCGCTCGACGCCGCGACAGGTGTTGGGGAGTTCGCACTCGAGGTCGACTACGACGGGCGCACGCGCTCGCTGCTCGTCCACCTGCCCCCGACGCCCGAGCCGGACGCGCTCGTGCTCGCGCTCCACGGGCGCTTCGGCAGCGGGGCCTCCATGCGCGACTTCAGCGGCTTCAGCGAGATCGCCGACCGCGAGGGGTTCGTCGTCGTCTACCCTGATGGCGTGGCGCGAAGCTGGGCCGACGGCCGAGGCACCACGCCTGCCGACCAGCGCGGCGTGGACGATGTTGGCTTCCTGGCCGAGGTGGTCCGGCGCGTCCGCGACCGTTTCCCGATTCCAGCGGACCGCGTCTTCGCCGCGGGGATGTCCAACGGCGGCTTCATGGCGCAGCGCCTCGCCGTCGAGCGAGCCGATCTCGTCGGCGGTATCGGGACGGTGGCTGGGTCCGTATCCGACGAGTTAGATACCACCCAGGGGCCGAGTGAGCCGGTGGCTGTCGCCTTCGTGCATGGCACCGAAGACACGCTCGTACCCTACGCCGGTGACCCGGAGGAAAACATGCTCGGCATCGAGGATGCCGCCCGCCGCTGGGCCGGTTTCAACGGCTGTCCGGCCCCGCGCCTGACAGAGACGATCGACGCCGAGCCGGACGGCACGCAGGTCCTGATTTACGACGCCGCGCCGTGCGACGAGCAGGCGTCGGTGCGGCTCTACCGGGTCGAGGGCGGGGGGCACACATGGCCGGGGAGCCTCACGGACCCGCTACCGCCTTTTTTAGTAGGGCGTACGAGCCAGGAGATCATGGCTAGCGAAGTGCTGTGGGATTTCTTCGATGCGCGATAGTCCAGAGCAGGGCGCGGTGAGGCGAGCAGACGGCGCACGGTTCGAGGTGCTCTACCTCGACAACCACCTGCTCGCCGTCTCCAAGCCGGCAGGGCTGCTCGTGCAGGAAGACTACACCGGCGACGCCGACCTGCTGACGCTCGGCAAAGCGCACCTCAAAAACAAATTTGACAAGCTGGGCAACGTCTTTCTCGGCCTCGTCCACCGGCTCGACCGGCCCGTCTCCGGCGTCCTGGTCCTCGCCCGGACCTCGAAGTCGGCGTCGCGCCTGAGCGACCAGTTCCGCCGCCGCACCCCGCAGAAGCGCTACCTCGCCCTCGTCGAAGGCCGCCTCACCGGGCAGGGAAGCCGGGAAGACTGGCTCGCCAAAATCGACCGGCACGTCCGCGTCGTCAAGCCGGGGCACCCGCAGGGGAAGCGCGCCGAACTGCGCTGGCAGGCGCTCGCGAGCAACCGTACCAAATCGGGCGCAGTCAGCCTCGTCGAGGTCGAACTGCTGACCGGGCGGGCGCACCAGATTCGGGTCCAGCTTGCCGCGCTCGGCTACCCGATCCTCGGCGACCTCCGCTACGGGGCCAAGCGCGAATTCGACGGGCGCAACCTCGCGCTCCACAGCTACCGGCTGACCGTCGAGCACCCGACAAAGCGCGAGCCGATGTCGTTTTCTGCCCTGCCACCTTCGACGTGGGACGGGTATTTTGACGACCTTGTTCGCTCTACCGTGGAAGCCTGATGGACACCCCGCTTGACCCCGCCGAAGTCCGCGTCGTCGGAGCGCTCGCCGAGAAGGCGCTCGCCACGCCGGACTACTACCCGATGACGCTCAACGCGCTCGTCGCCGCCTGCAACCAGAAGACGGGCCGCGACCCGGTGATGGACCTCGACGGTCACGCCGTGGCAACGGCGCTCGACAGCCTGATACGGCGCGGCCTCGCCGGGACGAGCGACCGCGCCGGCAGCCGGTCTACGAAATACCGCCACCTGCTCGACCACCACTTTGGGCTTGGCGAAGCAGGCGTCGCCGCGCTTGCGGTGCTGATGCTGCGCGGGCCGCAGACTGCAGGCGAGGTGCGCGGGCGGACGGGGCGGATGCACGCGTTTGCGTCGCTGGAGGTTGCCGAGGCGACGCTGCACGGGTTGGCCGAGCGGGAGGAGCCGCTCGCGGTGGAGCTGCCGGTGCAGCCGGGCCGGAAAGAGGCGCGATGGGCACACCTGCTGGCCGGGACCCCCGAGGTCGAAGAAAGCGAGACGCCGTCGTCGAGCTTCTCGCCCGCGATGCAATCGGCACGGGAGAAAGGGGACCGGGTAGAGGCGCTGGAAGAGCGGGTCGAGAGGCTAGAGGCTGAGCTTCAGGAGCTGCGCGAGGCACTCAGCGATTTCCGCCGCCAGTTCGAATAGGATGGGATTGTGTTATACTGGAGTGGTGCGACATAACGGTGGCACTTGGCCTGCGTATCCTGAGGGGTTAACCAGCCAGAGCAGACCGATGACCACGACGAAAAACACCGCGACCGAACCGGTCGCCCCCGACGCGCCGACGAACGAGCAGATCGCTGCCGTCCTCGACCAGATGGCCGACGTGCTCGAAGAGCGAGGCGCCAACCCGTACCGCATCGGGGCCTACCACAACGCGGCCCAGGCAATCCGCGAGTACGCCACGCCGCTCGCCGAGGTCTATGCCGAGCGCGGCGTCAACGCGCTCATGGAGATCCACGGCGTCGGTGAGAGTCTGAGCGCGCATATCGCCCGCTACATCGAGACCGGCTACCTCGGGCGCCGCACGCGTGCCGACGACGCCTTCGACCCCGTCGTCCTCTTCGCCTCGGTGCCGGGCATCAGCCGGGCGCTCGCGCGCCAGATCGTGGACGACCTCGGCGTGACGACCCTCGACGCGCTCGAACGGGCGGCGTACGACGGGCGACTTCTCGGCCTCAAGGGGGTCGGGCGGCAGACGGTGGCGGCGCTGCGGCTCCAGCTCAACAGCCTCCTCCAGTGGGCCGCGCTCGACCGGCGGCAGCGCGTCCGCCGCGACGCCTACCGCCTCGCCACGCTCGCCGAGATGGAAGGGGCCGAACAGGCCTCCCGCCTGCGGCTACGCCGAGCAGCCTAGTCGGTCACGCGCCACGCGCAGTGGCGAAGTCGAGGAAGCGGGCGGCGACGGCCTGGGCGAGGGCGGGGGAGTTGCCCCACGCCCGGTTGTTGGCGATCACGTTCAGCGTCCGGTCGGACTCGGCAGCGCGGTAGGCGAGGGCTGTCGCCTCGTCCACCATCTGCCGCGCTTGCTTCGTCTCGGCTAGCTTCGGCACCGGCGCGTCGAACGGATAGGCCAGCGCAAACGCCTCGGCGTACGACGTCCCACGCGGGTTGAGGAGCCGGAGCACGACGTGTCCGTCGGCCGCCGTGAGCCGTCCGGCGGTCCGCTCCCATTGCTCTTTGATCGAGGGTAGGTACTGCCAGTGGCTGAAGGCGAACCCGAGGCCCCGCGCCTCCAGCCAGTCGACGTACGCCGGGACGATCAGGTGCGGCGAGCGGACTTCGAGGTGCGTCTGGGCCTCGTCCGGCACCCTGCGGAAAAACCCGTCTAGGTTTGCCACGAACGCCTCGGGCTCGGGACTCTCGGCGACGCGGGTGTATTCCTGCTCGAAGAGGATGCCGCGCAGGCGCTCGCCGAGAAGCTCGACGGCCGGGTCGAGGAACTGCCGGGTGTAGGCGTCGGCGTCGAGGTAGGTCGGATTGGGTTCGTAGCGCGGCCCGCCTTTTCCGCCGTGCCGCAGCGTGCGCGCGGCGAAGGCTTGCGGGGCCTTCAGCAGAAAGCGCGCGTCGCCGGGCGCGTGCTCGGCGTATTGCTGGAGCACGAAGTAGTTGCTGCCCGGCTCGCTGTCGTCCTCCAGGAGCGGTCGGTAGAACGTGAAGTCGATCTCCAGGACCGAGAAGTGCTTGAAATAGTCGACGACGGACGCAATCGGGAGCTGCCGCTCCTCGAAGCTCTGGCCGCCGAGCTTTTTCTTCCGGGTCTGGATTTCGCTCTGCCAGCGCTCGGGGTAGACCTGCCCGATCCACGCGGCGTAGCGGTCCGAGGCGGTCCCAAAGGCGAGGCGCGGGTGGACGCGCCGGAAGTCGTAGGCCGCGAGGTCAGCGCGGCGGTCGTCGACGCCGAGGGCGTCAGGGGAGTGGTTCGACATGGGCGGGCGGCGCGGGCGGTGGAGCCTCGACGCCGTCCGCGTCGGCTCCGTTCCGGTCGGCCCCGTTCCGGTCGGCTCCGTTCCGGCCAGCGAAGCGGCTCTTGACCGCGAGGGCAGTCATGACGAACCCGACCGCGATGAAGAAGTGGTAGGCCATCAGCCGCCACGTCAGCAGCGTCGCCCCGACGATGGCCTTCGGGATGAGGGGGGCGAGGAAGAGCACGTACAGCCCCTCGATCCCGCCGGAGCCGCCGGGCGTGGGGACCGCCATCGCGGTGAGCATCATCCCGCCGGTGCGGACGAGGAACGTGAAGGCGTCCAGAAGCGGGTAGACGCTGAGCACGATCAGCAGCAGCGCCACGTAGCGCGTCAGCCAGATGCCTGCCGACCAGAAGAAGCCGATGACGAAGAAGTGCGGGGGCTGGCCGCGCAGCACCGCCGCCCGCCGCCGCAACTCGACGAGTTCGCGCCGGACCCGGCCCTCGAACCGGCGCAGCCATTTCAGCCGGACGATCCAGGTCGCCACGCTCTCCAGAATCTGTGGGCGGATGAGCGTCGCGTAGGCGAAGAAGCACGCCCACAGCATCATCCCGATGAAGTACACCGTCAGCGTCCCCGCTCCGGCCAGGCCAAGCGACGGGGGAAACACCTCGATCCAGACCGAAGAGAGCAGGATAAACGGGATCGAGACCGCGAACCAGATCTGGTCCATCAGCATCGAGAACAGCAGGATCGCCGTCGCCTCGCCGACCGGAATGCGGTTGTCCTTCGCCACGAAGTAGGCCGCCAGCGGCGCCCCGCCGACGGCCGACGGGGTTACGGCCGACATAAAGTCCCACGCGACCGCGCCGCGCATTCCGCCCACGAGCGAGAGCGTGCCGTGCGAGATGTAGCGCAGCCGGCCGCCGCCCAGCAGGATCCGCACGCCGACCATCCCGAACGCCAGCCAAAGCAGCCCCGCGTTCAGGCCGCGCGTCATCCGGCCCAGCGTGTCCGGCTCCCAGGTGAAATAGAGAACGAGGCCTAGCACCGTGACGCTCAGCAGCACCGGCACGACCAAGCCGCGCAGCGAGGGCGAGCGGTGCGCGGTGCGCTCGCCGGGTGCGAGCGTGTCGGGCGGAGGCAGGGGCATTGAGGACATCGCGGGCCAAAGGTAGGCGGCAGCGCGAAGCGGAGGGGAGAAAAGGCGGGGAAGAGCGGAGTGGGAGGAGTGGGAGGAGTGGAAAGAAAAGCCGAGAAAGTCAACGAGACCCTCGCGCTTCGCGCTGACGTTCGTCTGCTCATTCCGCCCGTTCTCCCCATTCCTCCCATTCCGCGCCGCAGGCGCACCGTCACACCGCTGTCACCGGGATGCCCGTACCTTCGCCCCATGCCTCGCGCCGACCTCCACACCCACACCACGGCCTCCGACGGCCGGCTCTCCCCGCCGGGCCTCGTCGAGAAGGCCTACCTGCGCGGGCTCGCTGTGCTCTCGGTCACCGACCACGACACGCTTGCGGCCTATCCGACGGCCGCGCTCGCCGCCGGGCGCTACGGGATCGACCTCATCCCGGGCGTCGAGCTGAGCGCGAACGTGAACGGCACCGATGTCCACCTCCTCGGCTATGGGTTCGATCTCGAGGACGCTGGGCTGCGGACTCATCTCGCCCGGTACCGGCGGGAGCGGCGGGAGCGCGCCGAGGAGATCGCAGCCCGGATGGCCACGCTCGGCCGCCCGATCCGGCTGGAGCGCGTCCTGGACCTCGCCGCCGGCGGAACCGTGGGCCGCCCGCACATCGCCCGGGCCATCGTCGAAGCCGGGCATGCCGAGACGGTGCAGGGGGCTTTCGAGCAGTACATCGGCAACGGGGCCCCGGCGTTCGTGCCTAAGGGCAAGGCGTCGGCGGAGGAGCTCATCGCGCTCGTCCACGCGGCGGGTGGCGTCTGCGTGCTCGCCCATCCCGGCGCGTGGGTGCAGGTCCGCTTCGCCGAGCACCTCGCGTCGGTCGGCCTCGACGGGATCGAGACGGTGCACCCGGCGCACGACGACGACCTGCGCGAGCACTGGCGCTCGGTCGCGCGCCGCCTCGGCCTGTTCGAGACCGGCGGCTCGGACTATCACGGCTTCCACCCGCGCGACGACGAGCGCTTCGGACGCTACACGGTACCCGTCGCCCGGACGGTCCCTCTGCGCCGAGCAGCGTGATGGGAGGAGTGGGAGGAGTGGAAAGAAAAGCCGAGAAAGTCAACGAGACCCTCGCGCTTCGCGCCAACGTCCCTTCTTCCCATTCCGCCCGTTCTCCCCATTCCTCCCATTCCGCGCCGCAGGCGCACCGTCTCCTGCCCGTGCGTACCTTTGAGGTCTGAGCCTCTGACTGGCCTCTCACGCATCGCACGCCCCGCATCACCCCCCATGCCCAACTTCATCGAAGGCCCGCTCGTCGTCTCCGGTGCCCGCTTCGGCATCGTAGCCGGGCGGTTCAACGAGTTTATCACGCGCCCTCTCATCGACGGCGCGCTCGACGCGCTCGGCCGCCACGGGGCCGACCTCGACACGGTGGACGTGGCGTGGTGTCCGGGTGCGTTCGAGATTCCGCTCGTGGCGAAGAAGATGGCAGCCTCGGGGACCTACGACGCCGTCATCTGCCTCGGCGCGGTGATCCGCGGAGCGACCTCGCACTACGACTACGTCGCCGGCGGCGTAGCCTCTGGGATCGCCGAGGCCTCGCTCAGCACCGGAGTCCCGGTCCTGTTCGGCGTGCTCACGGTCGATTCCATCGAGCAGGCCATCGAGCGCGCCGGGACGAAGGCGGGCAACAAGGGAGCCGAGGCGGCGGCTGGAGCCATCGAGATGGTGAACCTGCTGCGCGAGCTGGGCCCTTCCCGTTCGTAATTTTCTGACCCTGCTCAACACGCTCTGCATCGGACCGTTCGTTACGCCCCAGCCAGCCGCGCCCTGATCTAGTGCTCGTCGCGGTTCACTATCCACCCTGGAGCTTCCCGATGCGCCTACTCCCTCTGCTGCTCGCCGTCTTACTTCTGACGGTGTCCCCCGCTTCCGCTCAGGACGACCGCTGGCAGGCCTTTCCCTCGCTCCGCAACGCCCAGGCGGTGACGGCCTCGGACGAGGCGCTCTGGGTCGGCACCGACGGCGGCGTCTACCGGTACGCGCCGGACACGGGCGAGATCGAACGCTTCACGCCCGTCGATGGGCTGAGCGGCGTGGACGTGGAGGCGATCACGTACGACGCGGCGCGCGATGTGGTGTGGGTTGGCTACCCGGACGGCGCGCTGGACCGGGTGGACGCCACCTCAGGCGAGGTGCAGCCCTTCTTCGAAATCGCCCAGGCCGACCGGTTCAACGCGCGCGGCATCAACCGCATCGACGTGGCGGCCGACTCGCTGCTCATCTCGACCGAGTTTGGCGTCGTCGTCTTCGACGCGGTCCGGGGCGAGGTGCGCGACACGTATGAGCGCTTCGGCACGCTCGCGGGCGGCACCTCGGTGGGGGACGTAGTCCCGGCACCACTTCCCGACGGGCAGCCCGGGCTCTGGGTCGGGACGCGCGGCGGCATCGCCTACGCGCCGCTCGCTGCGCCGAACCTGCGCGAGCCCTCGGCCTGGACGCTGGACACCGATACGCTGACCGACGTGCTCAGCCTCGCGTTCTTCGACGGAACGCTCTTCGCAGGCACAGAGCGAATCACGGATCCCAACAACGGCGACATCGTCACGCCGGGCGGGGGATACCGGCGCGTGAACGGGCAGTGGACGCGGTTCACGTCTGCGACGCGGTCGTTCTTCGACCTGTTCGTGCTGGACGACGACCTTATCGCCGCGGCAGTCTTCCAGGTGCTTCGAATCGACGGGGCGGGGCAGGTCAGCAGCTATCGTCTGACCGGGGCAGGGGGATTCCTGGGCGGAACGGCCGGGCCGGACGGCCGGGTGTGGGTCGGAGACCGCATCGAGGGGCTCATCGCGTTTCCGTTGCTCGAACCGCTTGAGCCGGGTGTCGTCGAGCCGGACCTCAGACTAATCCCCGACGGACCGCTTACGAATGCCATCCTGGACCTCGACGTGGACCGGGAGGGGAACGTCTGGGCAGGGTTTGTGGCTCCCAACGACCGCATCAACGGCTTCGCCCGCTTCGACGGAGCAGCGTGGACCAACTTCTCGCTCGCCAACGGGGCGCTGCCTGACCGCGCGACCGTCCGCACGGTCCATGCCGACGCGCAGGGCAACGTGTGGTTCGGGACTGAGGGCCGAGGTGTCTTTCAGTACGCCCCCGACGACGAGGTGACCCTGTACACGCAGGAGAACTCGACGCTGGAGCAATCGTCGGACAGCAACCCGGACTTCATCATCGCCGACGGCGTGGACACGGACGCCAGCGGGCGGCTCTGGGCGACCAACAAGTTCGCCGCACTGCCGCTGCACCTGCGTACGCCCGACGGCGTGTGGACAGCCCTCGACCGTCCCAGCGGCGTCTCGACCAACTATGCGTACGAGAGCGTCTATATCGACTCGTTCGGGCAGAAGTGGATTACGGGCAACCGGGACAGTGGCTTCCTGGTCCTGGACACGGGCGCGGACCCGCTGGACGTGGCAGACGACCGGGCGGCCGTCGTCCGGTCGGCGGGCTCGGTGGGGACGGGGCTACCGAGCGACGAGGTGAACGCCATCGTCGAGGACCGCAGCGGACGCCTTTGGATCGGCACCGAGCGCGGCCTGGCGACGGTCTTTTCGCCCGGCTCCATCTTCGTCGGCGACCCGGCGCAGCAGATCACCTGGACGCGGACGCCGGACGGCGCGTCGTTCTTCCTGCGCGACCTCCGCGTGCTCGACATCGCGGTCGACGCGGCGGACCGTAAGTGGCTCGCCTCGGACGCCGGGGCGTGGCTGATCAACGCCGAGGGCAACGAGGTCCTCGCCAACTTCACGACCGAAAACGCGCCGCTGCCGTCGGACGTGATCGCGGCCGTAGACATCGACGACGCGACCGGGGCCGTCTACTTCGCCACGAGCGGCGGCGTCTACCGCTACGACGGCGACGCCCTCGCGCCTTCGGCGACGGCTGAGGACTTGTTTATCTACCCCAACCCGGTGCGGGCCAGCGGCGGCGCGCTCCCGGAGATCGCCATCACGGGCCTTGTGGACCGCGCCGACGTGCGCGTGCTCACGGTCGACGGGCAGGTCGTCGCCTCGTTCGACACGCGCGGCGGGAGCGTCCGCTGGGACGGGCGCGACCGCCGGACGGGCGACCTCGTGCCGTCGGGGGTCTACATCGTGGCCGCGGCCGGGCAGGACGGCGAGGGAACGGCGTACGGCAAGATCGCGGTGATCCGCTAGGGGCCCGAGGCCGCGCCGCTTGGGCGAATTTTCGCGCGTCGCTGCGCCGGGGTGGTTGAACCGAATCCGGGGGTTCGCGTATCTTGACCTCTCTGCGCCATGCGCGTGGAGCGCATGGTGCCTGTAGCTCAGCTGGTTAGAGCGCCGGATTGTGGTTCCGGAGGTCGCGGGTTCAAAACCCGTCAGGCACCCTGCTCGGCCGGGCGGCCCGCCCAGCGGCCCACGCCCCGCCGAGCCCATGCCGCGTTCGTCTAGGGGTTTAGGACGCCGCCCTTTCACGGCGGTAACACGGGTTCAAATCCCGTACGCGGTACCGGCCCCGAGCTGCTTCGGTAGCTCGGGGCCTCTGTGTTTGGTGCCTAGCGCAGCCCCGGCAGGTGCCGGATGAGGCGAAACGCGGTGTCCACCACCCCAGCGAAGGCGCTCATCGGCAGCCCGAAGGCCGACGGCGTCAGCGGGGCCAGGCGCTGGGTCACAATCGTCTGGGCTTCGGTGAACTTGAGGATGCCCTCGCGTCCGTGCCGCCGCCCGAGGCCGCTCTGCTTCATGCCGCCCATCGGCGCGTCGGTCGAGGACCATACCGCCGCATAGCCATCGTTGATGCCGACCGTACCGCACGCGATCTGCTCGGCGATGCGGTGCCCGGCACTGAGGTCGCGCGTCCACACGCTCGCGTTCAGGCCGTAGGCGCTGTCGTTGGCGTGGGCGACGGCCTCCTCGTCGGTCGAGAACGGGTAGAGCGCGGCGACCGGGCCGAACGTCTCCTCGCGGTAGAGCGTCATGCCTTCGGTCACGCCCGTCAGCAGCGTCGGGGCGTAGAAGAACGGACCGGCCTCGGGCAGCGCCCGCCCGCCTGCGACGACCGCTGCGCCCTTCGCCACGGCATCGTCGACGTGCGCCTCGACGCGGCGGAGTTGGTCCTGCGAGATGAGCGAACCCATGTGCGCCCGGAAGTCGTAGCCGGCGCCGACGAGCATCGCCTCGGTCGCGGCCGCGAGGCGCGCCGTGAAATCGTCGAAGATGGATTCGTGGACGTAGACGCGCTCGGCCGAGATGCAGGTCTGCCCGCTGCCGACGAAGCACGCCTCGCGTATGCCCTGCACGGCCTTGCCGAGGTCGGCGTCGTGGCGGACGATCACCGGGTTCTTGCCGCCGAGTTCGAGCGAGAGCCCTTTGAGGCCGGCGCCCGCCTGCTCGGCCACGATCTGCCCGACCCGGGTGCTGCCGGTGAAGTGGACGTAGTCGACCGCGTCGATGAGGGCGGGGCCGACCGCCTCGCCGCGACCAGGGACGACGTGGAAGACCTCCGGCGGCAGGCCGGCCTCGTAGAGAAGCTGCGCGCCCCACAGCGCTGAGAACGGGGTCAGCTCGGACGGTTTCACGACGACGGCGTTGCCCGCCAGCAGCGCCGGCAGCACGTCCCCGATCACGAGCAGGATCGGGAAGTTCCACGGCGCGATGTTGCCGACGAGGCCCTTCGGCGGGTAGTGCACCTCGGCCTGCGTCAGGAGCGGCAGGAACCCGGTGCGCGTCTCGGCCCGGAGGTAGTCCGCTCCGTGGTAGCCGTAGTAGCGCGCCGTCTTCGCAAGCGCGAAGTACTCAACGAAGGCGTCGTACCGGCACTTGCCGCCTTCGAGTTGGACGAGGTCGAGGCCCTCGGCCTGGCGTTCGAGGAGCAGGTCGTGGAAGCGGACGAGGACCTGGGCGCGCTCGGCGACGGGGCGGGCTGCCCACGCGGCCTGGGCGCTCCGGGCGCGCTCGGCGGCGTACGCCACGTCGCCGGCCGTGGCGAGGAGGATCTCCCCGACCGGTTCGCCGGTGAAGGGGGCCGTCACGGTGAGGGCTTCGTGCTCGCCGCCGCGCAGCGTGGCGTTCGCCGCGAGGCTGTGCAGCCGGTCCGCCGAGAGGTGCGGCGGCAGCACGGGCTCCGTGCCGGCCGTGGACGGGCGCGTTGTGAGGGCTTCGGCGAGAACAGGGTCTTGGACTTGCATCGGAATCAGCGCGTCGGGATCAGAGGGAAGGAGACGGTTCGGGCTTGCGTTCGAGGGACCGCAGGGCCGCCCGCAGCACGATCAGCACCCCGAGGGGTAGCACAATCGGTGGGAAGTCTTGCGGCAACATCGGGAGGAAAGCGATCACACCGAACGTAGCGACGGCGGTCAGGAGCCAGTACACCCGCAGCCCCCGCGGCCGGTTGCGCCGCGCGATCAGGACGGCGACCGCGAGGTGCGTCGGCCACGCCCACGCCAGGTTCCAGTTCGGCCCCGTCACGGCGTGTTCCGTCCCGAGCCACAGCCACCCGAGGATCAGCCCCGCCAGCCCGACGGTCCCGAGTAGCCCCACATCGAACCAGCGCATGAGGTTCGGCCGCGCGTTCTTCCCTCGCGCCGCGCCGCTCAGGGCGCCGCCGAGCGCGAGAAGGATCCATGCCAGCCCCGTCGGCCAGTCGGTCGCCGCGCTCGGCATCCCGGCTCCCTCGACCCAGAACAGCGTGTCGGTCGAGGCCACGAGTGGCTCGCCGTCCAGCGTCGCCGTGTCGAAGGCTCGCATCAGTTCGAGTGGGAGAAACATCGCCTCGCGCGGCGTCGCCGTCCGGTCCGTCGGGACGGCGAGGCCGAGGTTGATGCCGAGGTCGGTCAGCGGCATCGCCTCGTCGTAGGGCGCGACGAGGTCGCGGAAGGTAGCGGCGGCGGGTTTGTAGGTCCCGTAGTCGAGGGGCTGTCCGAGGGCCGCTTCGAGGATGTCGCGCGGGCGCGTGGAGCAGTTGTCGAAGAAGAAGTCGTAGCGGTAGGCGCGGTTCTCGGGCAGGGAGTTCGCCTCCAAGAGCTGGAAGAGCCGCTGCCTCGCCTCGGGCGCGAGCGCGAGCCGCTGCGCGACGATGGGGCGCTCTAGGAACCGGTACACGTCGATCGTCCGCTGGGCCTCCTCCACAGCGAGTTCGTAGTCAAGCAAGCCGCGCGCGAACCGGGCGATGAAGAAGGGCTGGTCGAAGTCGAAGTTGCCGTAGTTGTAGGTCCGGTCGAGCCCGAGCGCGGGGTCCGCGATGCGGATGGCGGTGTGGCCGTAGAGCGCGTAGACCTCGTCGCCCGGCAGCATCGTCAGGAGCGACACCTCGGCCTGGGGCGAGAGCTGGGGCAGCGACGCCTCGGGCTGGGCGGCGGACGTCGCGGTGAGCAGGAGTGTGAGCGTGAGGCAGCGAAGGATCATGGCGCGGAAGATAGGTTTAGGATTGGAAGAGCGGAAGAAAGGAAGGGCGGAAGAGTGCAGAGTTCATCGCCTCGCTATCTTTCCCTGCTCCGCTCTTCCCTCTCTTCTCCCGTCCCCCTCGTGACCCGCACCGACCGCGCCCGCCTCACGCTCGCCCGGCTCCGCGAGACCATCGAACGGCCCGAGACCGAACTGCAGTACCAGACCGAGTTCCATCTCCTCGTCGCCGTCATCCTCTCGGCGCAGTGCACCGACGCGCGCGTCAACCTCGTCACGCCGGACCTCTTCGCGGCCTACCCGACGCCGGAGGCGATGGCCGAAGCCGAGGCCGAAGATATTTTCCCCTACATCCGCTCGGTGTCGTACCCGAACAACAAGGCGAAGGCCCTCGCGGTGACGGCGCGCAAGATCATGGACGACTTCGGTGGCGAGGTGCCGCGGACCCACAAGGAGCTGACGACGCTGCGCGGGGTCGGGCGCAAGACGGCCAACGTCGTCGTCGCTGTCGCGTTCGACGAACCGGCGATCGCGGTGGACACGCACGTCTTCCGGCTGGCTAACCGGATCGGGCTCGTGGACGAGGCCCCGACGCCGCGCGCCGTCGAGGACGGCCTCCGCCGCGTGATCCCGCGCGAGGCGTGGGGCGAGGCGCACCACCTGCTCATCCTGCACGGCCGCTACACCTGCACCGCCCGCAGCCCCAAGTGCGAGGCGTGCACGCTGACCGATCCTTCGACAGGCTCAGGACAGGCTCTGTGCCGCTACTACACCCGTCTCCAGAAGCTGCCCGCCTCGCTCTCCGGCCTCGACCCCAAGAAGGGCACCTACTACTGCAAGACCAACAGCCGCTACTTCGACGAGCCCGTGACCCGGACCGACCGCTACGGCGTCGAGCAGCTCGCCGACCCTGTCTCGGGCTCGATGAACGTCTTCCTCACCAAGACCGGCGAGACGACGAAGCAGGTCAAGGACTACCGGATCGGCTGATCCGTCACCGGCAGGCCCGTCAGGGAAACGACGGCAGCGTGCGGGTGATGCCCGTGGTCCGTCCGGGGTCGTCGGCCGGGGAGAGGACGCGCACGACCCCGACGGTGATGTTGTCGCGCCCGCCGCGCTCGTTGGCGAGGGCGATGAGTCCGGTTGCGGCCTCGGCGGCTTCGGCGTCGGCGACGGTGCGGGCGATGAGGTCGTCTTCGACGAGGTCGAATAGCCCGTCCGAGGCGAGGACGAAGGTGTCGCCGGGCTCGACGCGGAGCGGGCGCTCCCACTGGGACACCTGCACGACCGGGTCGAGGCCGAGCGCGCGGGTGATGACGTGGCGGTGCTCGTGGTGCCGCGCCTCCTCGGGCGTCAGCAGCCCCCGGCGCACGAGCTCGCCCACGACCGAGTCGTCCTCGGTCATCTGGCGGAGCCGGCCGCCCCGCAGCAGGTAGAGCCGGCTGTCGCCGACGTGGGCCATGACGGCTTCCAGCGCAGTCGGTCCGTCCGCCTCGTCGGGTGCCGCCGTGCGTAGGACCAGGGCCGTGCAGGTCGTTCCCATTCGGTACAGGCTGGGGTCGCGCTGGGCGGTGTCGTAGATGGTGCGGTTTGCAGTCTGGACGGCCGCCCGGAGCGCCTCGGCCGGTGCCGCCTCGGCCCCGTAGTACGTCTTTGGAACCCTGTCTACGGCGAGCGAACTGGCGACGGCTCCGCCGGCGTGCCCGCCCATGCCGTCGGCGACGAGTACGAGGACGCCCTGGCGCCGCCGCGTCGCCTCGTCGCCGGGACGGACGTACCGCCCGGCGTCCTCGTTCTGCTCGCGGACGCGCCCGATGTCGGTCAGCACGGCTACGTCGAGCAGGGGGAACGCTCCCGACGGCTCATGCGCAGCGGTTGGACGGCGGGAGAGCCAGCTCATGCGGCGCAGCGGTTAGAGAGCGGGGAGCGGAAGCGTGCCGGCCGGTAAGCCCGGAGCCGGATCGAGGGTGAAGACGAACTCGGGACCAGCCAGGCTGAGGCGCACCGTGTCGCCGGGGTGAATCGGGGTCGGGGCGGTGACGGGCTGCTCATTGAGAAACGTGCCGTTGCGGCTGCCGAGGTCGGTGAGGGTGTAGCCGACGTTATCGGCGTTGCGCGCGATGGCTGCATGGCGGCGGCTGACAAATTCGTGCCGCCCGGGGTCGTAGTGCACGTCCACCGAGCGGCTGCGCCCAAAGGTAAGCGTGGCGAACTGATCGGCGGGAAACGCTTCGACCTGGTTGACTTTGCATCCGCTGAGGTGGTGGATCACGATGCGCGGCGGCCGGGACGCTGGAACGGGAGCACGCATGGCAGGCTGGCGAGTGGGGAAGGAGGGGGGCTATGTCTAATACGAGATTTCGGCCGGTAGCGGCTCGCAGCGGAAGAGCGGAAGAGCGGAAGAGCGGAAGAGCGGAAGAGCGGAAGAGCATAGGAAAGCTGAGAAAATTACGAAGCCCGCTGCTCTCCGCGCCGAGGCGTCTCACCGGTTCTCCTGCTCACCCTTTCCCTCCTACTCTCCCTGCCCTCCACGCCGAAGGCCCCGCCCCGTACCTTCGCTCACCGTCCACCGTCTCACCGTCCACCGTCTCACCGTCCACCGTCTCACCGTCCACCGTCTCACCGCTCCTCGTGCCTCGCCGACACCTCCTCCTCATCCTCGACGGCTACGGCATCGCCGAAGACCCGTCCGTCTCCGCCATCGACGCGGCCGAGACGCCGTTTCTCGACTACCTCTTCGACACCTACCCCCGCTCGACGCTCGACGCGTCCGGGCTGGCGGTCGGGCTGCCGGAGGGGCAGATGGGCAATTCCGAGGTCGGGCACACGAACCTCGGCGCGGGGCGCGTGGTCTACCAGGAGATCACGCGGATCGACCAAGACATCGCGGACGGCGCGTTTCTCGGGAACGAGGAGGCCGCCGCCGCCGCCCGCCATGCGAAGGAGAACGGGTCGGTGCTGCACTTGATCGGGCTGTTCTCCGACGGCGGGGTGCACTCCCACCTCCGGCACCTCTACGCGCTCCTCAACCTCGCCAAGCACGGAGGCCTCGGGCCGGAGCAGGTCGTCGTTCATGCCTTCACCGACGGGCGCGACACCGACCCGCAGGGCGGCGCGCGCTACGTCCGGCAGTTTCAGCAGCAGGCCGAAGCCATCGGCGTCGGGCGGATCGGCACCGTCGTCGGGCGCTACTTTGCGATGGACCGCGACAACCGCTGGGAGCGGACCAAGATCGGCTACTGTCTCCTCGCGGCGGCGTGCACCAGCGACTTCGCCAGCGACGTGTTCGACGACCCTGCCGAAGCGCTGGAGGCAAGCTACGCGAAGGGCGTCACCGACGAGTTCGTCGAGCCGATCCGCATCCGAGGCACGCCGCCGGTTGCGGATGGCGACGCCGTCGTTTTTTTCAACTTCCGCGCCGACCGCGCCCGCCAACTCACGCGCGCCTTCACCGACGAGGCGTTCAACCACTTCGAGCGTGGCACGCCGGGCAACCGCCCGCTCGACCTGCGCTACGTCACCTTCACGCCCTACGACGAGGCGTTCGACCTCCCCATCGCCTTTCCGAAGGTCAACCTCACCGACACGCTCGGCGAGGTGGTGGCGAAGGCGGGGCTGACGCAGCTCCGGGCTGCCGAGACGGAGAAGTACCCGCACGTCACCTACTTCTTCTCCGGCGGGCGCGAGGCCCCGTTCGAGGGCGAGCAGCGCATCCTCGTCCCGAGCCCGAAGGTCCCGACCTACGACCTCCAGCCCGAGATGAGCGCCGCCCCGCTCGCCGAGGCGGTCGCCGAGGCGCTGCGCACGGACCGCCCCGACCTCGTCGTCCTCAACTTCGCCAACCCCGACATGGTCGGCCACACCGGCGTCTTCGAGGCGGCGGTCCGGGCGGTCGAGGCCGTAGACGCGGCGGCGAAGGTGGTGGTCGAGGCCGCGCAGGCCGAGGGCTACACCGTCCAGATCATCGCCGACCACGGCAACGCCGACAAGCTCAGGAACCCCGACGGCAGTCCGCACACGGCCCACACGACGGCCCTCGTCCCGCACCTCATCCTCCGCGACGGCTTCGGCGGGTCGATTCGCCCCGGCAAGCTCGGCGATATCGCCCCGACGATCCTGACTCTGATGGGCGTCCCCGTGCCTGAGGCAATGACGGGCGAGGTGCTAGTGGAGAAATAGGGGGAATACGTCGGGTCTGGACTACCGCGCGAGTGTGACGCGGCGCGTGGCCTGGACCGTCTCACCGGTGGCGCGGTAGAGGTACAGCCCCGGCGGCAGCGTGCCCGCTTCCAGCCTCAGACGGAGCGGAGCGCCGGCACTGACGGGACCGTCGTGCAGGAGGGCCATGCGGCGGCCGAGCACGTCGAAGACCTCGACGCGGACCGGCTGCGGCCGGCCGACGGTGAGCGTGAAGCGCGTGGCCGAGGCGAACGGGTTGGGCGAAGCGGGGGAGAGGCTGAACCCACCTTCGGGCACGGCAGCCTCAGTGCTGACGATGGGCGGGAAGAAGGCGCGGCGGACGAGCGTCGAGTCGAGCACGAACGGGTTGGGGCGGTCGCCCTGGAAGCCCGCGATTACGAAGGTGCGGTCGTACTCGGCCTGATCGGTTCTGTCGAGTTCGTGCCAGCGGAGGAAGGTATCGTGCTGCTGCGCCCAGAATGCGTCGTCGGCCTGGGCCTCGTACATCGTGTAGAAATACACCATCGCCCGGGCCACGTCGCCCTTGAAGCCCTCGCGTGGCTCGAAGGCCGTCCCCCGGTTGCGCTCGCTGTAGGCGTCGAGGTTCTCGGTCGGCCGCGTGCCGGTAACCGTGTTCTCGATGTACCAGTCGTCAGTCTGGACGTCGTCGATTTCGGCGAAGGGGAGGGTGCCGCGGTCGGCGTTGGCGCGGACGAAGGTGGGCGCGAGGTGGTGGAGGTCGCGCTCGGCGTTGCCGCTGCCGGCCCCCTCGGCGCGGGGCCAGACGTGCTCCTGGTTGATCCCCTGCGTGTTCTCGCTGCCGGCGTTGAACACGTCCTGGCTCGGGTCGCACGACGGCTGGCAGTCGAACGGCACGAAGAAGCCGGTGTAGACCCCGACCACGCCCTCTTCGCCTTCGACCTCCGTGGCCCAGACGGTGTCGTACATCCGGTCCTTACCGGCTGCCTCGGAGAGCACCGACGCCGGTTTGTAGTCGGCCACGAGCGAGGCGCGCAGCGTGGCCCCGGTCTGGCCGGGGAATAAAACGACTTGCTCCGGCTGCGCGGCGGCCACCGAGGCGGTGAGCAGCAGCGCAACCAGAGCAAGGAGAGGCACGGGCATGAAGGTCAGGAGCTACCGCACGAGGGTGACGCGGCGGACCTGGGAGACCGCGCCCGCCTGGAGACGGACGAGGTAGACCCCGCGCGACAGCCCGGCTCCATCGAGACGCACGGTGTGCCGGCCCGCCTCGACGGTCCGGTCGAGGAGGACGGCGACCTCGCGCCCGAGTACGTCGTAGACGGTCACGTTCAGGCTCGTCGCCTCCGGCACGTCGAAGCCGAGCGACGTAGCAGTCTCAAACGGGTTCGGGTAGGCCGCGTGCAGTGCGAACCGCTCGGGCGTCGCGGCAGACTGCGCAGCTGGGACCTCGACTACGGACCAGGGGGCAGCGTCGGTCACGGCCCACGCCAGCGGCGCACCGGGGGCCGAGCGGGCTGCCGCCACGATGAGCGCGAAGCTCTCCGAGTCCACGACGGCGTTCGGGAATTGGCCGAGGTTGATGGTGTAGGTGTAGATGCCGGGCGGGGCGTTGCCCGGGACGGGCTGCGTGAAGCTGGCGCTCACGGTCTGGCCCGCCGGGAGCGTGCCGGAGCGGATGATCCCGCGCTGCCCGCCGGGGCTGGCCGTGAACCAAACGTCGCCGGTGGCCGCGTTCGAGGTGTTGTTGGTGACCGTGTAGTCGAACGAGACCGAGCCGCCCGGAGCCGTCGAGAGCGGCGAGGTGTTGGTCGCCGTGAGGTCGAAGTTCGGGCCGGCCGCGCCGTCGGCGGTGATGTTGTCGAGGCCGAGTTCGGCGACGATGTTGGGACCGGGGGCCGTCGCCGTCGGTCCGTGGTAGAAGCGGAAGCGCCGTACGTTGGTGAGGACGTCGCCGGCGCTCGTCGCGCCGAGCGGGGTGAGGTCCTCCGGCAGCACCGAGAACGTGAACGACTGCCAGCCGCTGCCGGCCGGGAGCGAGACGCCGTCGGTCGAGACCACGTCGCCGTCGCCGGGGCCGGCGAAGTTGTTCTCGATCCACAGCCGGATCACGAGGTCGTTGGCCCCGGTGTTGTTGAGGTCCACGGTGACCGAAGTGACGCCGGCCGCCGTGAAGTCGCCGCTCCATTGCTCGTCGTTGAAGACCGCGAGCCGGCCCGCGATGAAGCTGCCGTCGGCGACGACCTGGAGGTAGCTATCGCCCGCGCCGTCCGGGCCCCCGGTGGCGACGTTCGAGACGTCGGGCGTGTTGCGGCCGTTGCGCCAGTCCTGCGTCGTGCCGTCCTGGAAGTCATCGGACTGGCCGACCGTGACCTGGGCCGAGGCAGGGGTCGCAAGCAGGAGCAGCCCGAGGGCGAGAAGGAGGGAACGTTGCATGGCGTAGGGGAGGCAAAGGGGAAGGACCAGACAAGGTGCCCATTATACGACGGATGCTTGGCGCATTCGCACTGTCGCCTATGGCTTTTCTGTTAGCCCGCCCCAACGCGGGCGCGTCCCGCCGAGGCACGCTCGTGCGCGCTCGGCGGGACGCCCGGCAGCGAAGCGCAGACACCGTCAGCGCGCCAGCGTCACCCGCTCCACCGCCGCGTACCCACCCGCCACCATCCGCACCAGGTACACCCCCGAGGCCAGCCTCCCCGCCTCCAGCTGCACCGCGTGACGACCCGCCTCCAGCGGCGCGTCCACCAGCACCGCCACCTCGCGCCCCAGCACGTCGTAGACCGACACCCGCACCGACGCCGCCTCCGGCAGCGCGAAGCCCACCGTCGCCGAGCGCGTGAACGGGTTCGGGTACGCCGCCGCCAGCGCGAACTCGGACGGCAGCGCCTCCGACGCCGCCTCCAGCTCACCCTCGGCCTCCTCGAACGTCGGCCACGGCGTCGCCTCGGTCACCGCCCACGCCTCGGCCCCGCCCTCGCGCGCCGCGCCGGTCACCGTCACGGTGAACGTCTCCGTGTCCACGATCAGGTTGGGGAAGTTGCCGATGTTGAGGTCGTAGGCGTACGTCCCCGGCGGCGTGAAGCCGGGCACGGGCTGGGTGTAGCTGCCGCTGAAGGTCTGGCCGCCCGGCAGCGTGCCGGAGACGATGATCCCGTCGAAGCCGCCGGGGCTGGCGGCGAACCAGAGGTCGCCGGTGGCGGGGTTGGCGGTGTTGTTGGCGATCGTGTAGTCGAACGAGACCGAGCCGCCGGGGGCGACGGTGAGTGGGCTGGTGGCGGCGGCGACGAGGTCGAAGTTGGCGGGGGGCGTGAGGGCGGAGGCTTCGTCGGCCCCCATGTAGGGCGGGGTGCCCCGGTCCTCCCCGTCGATGTCGGTCGGGACCTCCGCGAGCGGCGTGCCGCCGAGGTCGTCGTCGCCGTCGGACGAGCCGGTGAGGTGGAGGTCGCCGCCGGGGGCATCGGCGAAGGTGACGGTCTTCGAGACGGAGTTGGCTCCGAAGCCGGTGCCCGCCTGGTAGGCGGCGAGGTCAGTGTAGTTCACGCTGCTGATCCGGGCGAGCGAACTGCCAGTCGTGAAGAGGGCATTGTGGTCGGCCTCGGCGATGGCGCTCGCGCTCGCCTCGAAGGCGAAGCCGCCCGCGCTGTGGTAGAGGATGTTGTTGAGCACCGTCACGTCGCTCGCGTTCGGGACCCAGAGCACGCGCTCGTCCTTCGAGAAGAGCGTGTTGTGGAGCACGCGGACGAAGCTCGACCCGCCGTCGATCCGCACCGGGCGGTCGGCGCTGACGAAGTTGTTGGCAACCAGGCACGGCTCGGCCTCGGTGCCGTCCACGCGGAGGTTGATCCCGTTGAAGCTCGGCACGCCGAGCGTGATCCGGTTCTCGGTGATCGTGCAGCCGCCGTCGCCGTAGAAGAGCTGGAAGCCGCCGCCCTCGTCGGAGGTGACCGTGTTGCCCTGGACGGTGATGGCCGGGGCGTGGGCGAACATGGCCGTGCTGCGGAGGTCGGTGAACGTGTTGCCGGAAACCTCGGCGTCCTCGTTGCGCGCCCCCGGGTTGTCGGTCGGGCTGAGGCGGAGGCCGTTGGTGCCGTCGATGAACGTGTTGCCGGTGAAGCGGGCGCGGTCGTGGCCGCCAGTCGCGTTGTCGATCGTGGCGACGAGTTCGGCCCCGCCGGGGTTGCCGGCCGGTCCGACCCACACGATGCCTTCGAGGGTGTTGTCGCGGACCGTGAGGTCGTCCACGCCCTCGCCGTCGGGGCCGTCGTCGAGGACGATCAGGCGGCCGATGTTGTTGGTGCCGGTAGCCTCGAACTCCAGGCGCTCGATGGTCACGAAGTCGGCCCCGTCGAGGAGGAGGATGTAGTTATCGGCGCTGCCCGCAGCCGCGTAGCGGAGCGTCGGGCGCGGGAAGCCGGGCTGGTCGATGAAGTTGCCGCGGAAGGTGACCGGGTCGTCGGCCGCGCCGACGCGCTCGAAGTCCTCGATGACGGCCTGCCCGGTGTAGTCGAAGGCGAGGATGTCGAAGAGCACGGGCGCGCTGATGCCGCGCGCGTTGAGCGCGGCAATCGCCTCGAAGGGATCGTCGAAGTCGCTGAGGCCGGGGACGCCAACCGAGTAGGTGCCTGCGAGCGGGGAGAGGTCCTCGCCCTCGTCGGCACCCATGTACGGCCTCGTAGCGCTGCGCGGGTCGCCGTCGATGTCCTCGGTGATGCCGACGGGCAGGCCGAGCAGGTCCGGGTCGCTGACGGAGCCTCCGGCGAGGTGGAGGTCGGCGCTCTGGGCGTCGGCGAACGTCACCGGGACGGCGACAGAGTTCAGGTCGAGGTCGGTGCCGTCCTGGTAGTCGTCCAGGGTTAAGTAACTCTCCCCGTCGTCTTCCACCAGCACGTCCCCCGTCGTGAAGAGGTCGTTGTAGTCGCTCGTTCCCGCAAAGGGGCCGTTAACGCGAAATGAGAGGGCAGGGCCGCCTGTCTCGTTGATCAAGAGGTTGTTCTGGATCGAGATATCTGATCCGTCCCCAGACGTGCTAGCACTTTTGAGTGCGCGTCCAGCGCTCGTGCCGTAGACGTATACCGTGTTATGGAAAAAGTCTACACTTGCGCTTCCCGTCAAGTCTACGCCTTCATCGAGGCCGGAGCTCGACTCGACCGCGAAGAAGTTGTTGGCGATGAGTGCCGTGGTACTGCCACCAGCGAACAGCGCCCTATTCTGAGCATCGACTACGTTGTCGGTGATCTCGCCTGTACCGCTGAATAAGATCCCGGTATACAAATCTGTGTTTGGCCTCGAAGAGATCATGTTCGCGCTGAGGGTCGTTTGGTCCACGCCACTGGTGACGTCTACTCCGAATCTAAGTTGGTCTTCGAATACGTTGCCGATGACGTCCAGGCCCGTACTGTTGCCAAGGGTAAAAAACTGGTCTAGGTCGAGCCCGCCGTAGCCCGAAGTGAACGTGTTGCCGGTGAACGTGAGGTTGTCGTGGGAACTGGGGTCCGCCCAGACGAGCGAGCCGCTGTCGGTGAGGGCCCCGATACGGCCCGAGAAGGTGCAGCCGTCCACGGTAATGTCAGAGGACGTGCCTTCGATGACCAGGATGCGCCCGAAGGCATCGTTGTTGGCCTCGATGAAGTCGATGTCGCGGAAGGTCACGAACTTTGTGTTGTTGATGCGCCAGACGTAGTTGGCCGAGGCTGTCGCGTCGACCTTGATTGTGGCGCGGTTGCTCGGGTTCTCGGAGCGAATCTCAAAAGTGTTCGTGGCCGAGGTGCCGAGTGCGCCGGGGTTGATCTGATCGCTGTAGACGCCGGGCCGGAGCAGGAAGGTCACCGGTCCGCCGAGGCCGAAGTCGTCGAGGTCGCTAACGGCTTCGCTGATGGTGGCGTAGTCGGGGCTGGCACCGCCGATGGTGTAGGTGCCGCTGAGCTGCGCCGAGGCTGCCGTGGGCAGCAGGAGCGCGAGGGTCAGGAGGAGAGCGCGCATGAGTCGTTGGGATGGAGGAAGAAGGTGTGCTGCCGGGTCATGCGTCGCGCCCTCGCCGATTGGGTCATCCGGTTCCAGATCGCCCCTGGCCGCGTCGTAGCTTCCGCTTCTCATGCCCACGCCGATGCGCCTGCTTCTCGTTTTTCTTCTCGCCCTCGCCGCCTGCCGCAGCGCCGACCCGCCGCCGGCCGCACCGGCCGAGGCCGAAGTGCAGCGCCTCCCGCTCGCCGGCCCCTGCGCCGCACCCCTCGCCGAACTCTCCGGCCTCGCCTGGTTCGGCGACGATCTCGTCCTCCTGCCGCAGTACCCCGGCCGCCTCTCGGCGGCGTCGGACACGCTCGACGCCGAGGGTGAAGGGCGACGGACCGGCGCGCTCTGCGTGCTGGCGCGGGCCGACCTCGTCGCATTCGTCGAGCGACGCTACCGGGGCGTGCTCCGGCCCCGGCTCGTCCCGTTCGAGACGGCGGGCGTGGCCGGACAGGCCGAGGGCTACGAGGGCTACGAGGCGATTGCCTTCCGCGGCGACCGGGTCTACCTCGCCATCGAGTCTGCCAAGAGCGAGGCCATGCAGGGCTACCTCGTTGAAGGCACGGCGCAGCGCACGCCGGACGGTCGGCTCGGCGGCGTCCGGCTCAACGCGCCGTCGCTCGTCGCGCTGCCGGTGCAGGCGCGGGTCGCCAACCTGAGCTACGAGACGCTGCTCGCGACGCCGCGCGGGATCGTCGCGCTCCAGGAGGCCAACGGTGCCGCCGTCAACGCGGTGCCCGAGGCCTACCTCTTCGACGCCGCGCTTGGCCTCCGCGACTCGCTCGGCGTGCCGACGCTCGAGTACCGCCTCACCGACGCCACGACACTCGACGCCGAGGGGCGCTTCTGGGCCATCAACTATTTCTATCCCGGCGACCGCGCCACGCTCCGTCCCGGCCCTGACTCGC
Source organism: Bacteroidota bacterium (assembly GCA_038746285.1). Lineage (NCBI taxonomy): Bacteria > Pseudomonadati > Bacteroidota > Bacteroidota bacterium. Next base: position 101,732 of record JBCDKT010000002.1, on the reverse strand, counting down.
TGGCGATGCGGTTCGGAACTGGGACGACGCACCAGCGGCAGGCGACCGTCGAGCGGCTCGTCGAGTTCCGCGTCGCCGGCGACCGGATCGTGCGGACGGCGCGCCCGCCGGTCCAGCTCCGGCTTCTCGACGGCGCGGCGCGCAACTGGGAAGGCCTCGCCCGGCTCGGCGACCTCGGCTTCCTCCTCGCCACCGACAAGCACCCGGAGACGATTCTAGCCTTCGTCGCCGTTCCTGGGTGAGTGCGGGAGTGTGGGAGTGTGGGAGTGTGGGAGTGTGGGAGTGTGGGAGTGTGGGAGTGTGGGAGTGTGGGAGTGTGGGAGTGTGGGAGTGTGGGAGTCAAGCAAAACCACGAAAACTACCGAGGCCGTCGCGCGCTGCGCCAGCGATCTTCGCCCATCCGCCCATCCGCCCATCCGCCCATCCGCCCATCCGCCCATCCGCCCATCCGCCCGTTCTCCCCGTTCCTCCCACTCCGCGCCGCAGGCGCACCCTCCCAGTGCTACCTTCCGGGCTTCTGACCGTGCCCTAGCCCTCGCGTCCTGATGGAAACGCCCACCCAGACCCAGCCGAAAGGCTTCGCCCGCTTCCTCGGCGTGGTCGAGCGCCTCGGGAACGCGCTGCCGCACCCGGCGACGCTCTTCGCGCTCTTCGCCGGCCTCGTGATCGTCTTCTCGTGGGTCTTCAGCCTGCTCGACATCGAGGCCGTCATGCCGCGCACGGGCGAGGTCATCCGCCCGGTCAACCTCGTCTCGACCGAGGGGCTGCACCTGATCCTGACCGAGATGATCGACAACTTCACCGGGTTCGCGCCGCTCGGGACGGTGCTCGTGGCGCTGCTCGGCATCGGGGTGGCGGAGCGGAGCGGGCTGATCGGGACGAGCATCCGGCTCCTCGTGCTGAGCGCGCCGCCGCGGCTCTTGACGTTCGTGATCGTGTTCGCCGGCATCCTCTCGAACACGGCGAGCGAGGTCGGCTACGTGCTCCTCGTCCCGCTGTCCGCGATCATCTTCCTCGCCGTCGGGCGCCACCCGATTGCGGGCCTCGCGGCGGCCTTCGCGGGCGTCTCGGGCGGCTACTCGGCCAACCTACTGCTCGGCACGATCGACCCGCTCCTGGCCGGCCTCTCCGAAGAAGCCGCCCGCATCATCGACCCCGAGTACCTCGTCAACCCAGCGGCGAACTACTACTTCATGTTCATCTCGACCTTCTTCATCGCCGCGGCCGGGACGTGGGTGACGGAGAAGATCGTCGAGCCGCGCCTGGGTACGTTCAAGGGCGAGGTGGAGGCCGAAGAGATCCACGACCTCACGGCTGACGAGAAGCGCGGCCTGTGGTGGGCGCTCGGCTCCATCGTCGTGCTGACGGCGCTTGCGCTGTGGGGGCTGATCCCGGAGGGCGGCTTCCTGCGCGACCCCGAGACGGGCGGCGTCCTCCGCTCGCCGTTCATGCAGGGGATCGTGGCCGTCATCTTCATCACCGCGAGCGTGGCGGGCATCGCCTACGGGCTAGCGGCCAAGACGCTCAAGAGCGACGCCGACGTGATGAACGGGATGGGCGACGCGATGTCGACGCTCGGGATCTACATGGTGCTCGTGTTCTTCGCGGCGCAGTTCGTGGCGTACTTCAAGTGGACCAACCTCGGGCTGATCTTCGCCATCAACGGCGCGGCGGGCCTGGAGGCGCTCAACCTCGGCCCGATCCCGCTGATGATGGCGTTCATCCTGCTCTCGGCCGTCATCAACCTCGCGATGGGCAGCGCCTCGGCCAAGTGGGCCATCATGGCCCCGGTCTTCATCCCGATGTTCATGATCCTCGGCTACTCGCCCGAACTCGTGCAGACGGCCTACCGCATCGGCGACTCGACGACCAACATCATCTCGCCGATGATGAGCTACTTCGCCCTCATCATCGCCTTCGTCGAGCGCTACGACAAGAAGGCTGGGATTGGGACCGTCGTGGCAACCATGCTGCCCTACACGTTCGTCTTCCTGGCGATCTGGATGGTGCTCCTCGCCGTCTGGCTCGTCTTCGGCCTCCCGCTCGGCCCCGGCGCGCCGATGTTCATCGAGGCCGCGGGGGGGTGAGTGGGAGGAGTGGGAGTGTGGGAGTCAAGCAAAACCACGAAAACTACCGAGGCCGTCGCGCGCTGCGCCAGCGATCTTCGCCCATCCGCCCATCCGCCCATCCGCCCATCCGCCCATTCCTCCCACGCCTTTCATGAGCGCGCCGCAGGCGCATCCCCAACCCTCACGCCCACGCGCGGCGGATGCGGCTGATCACGTCGGCCTCGCTCACGCTCAGCGAGCCGTCGGCGCGGGCGACGTGGCCGAGGTCGGCGAGCACGCGGCGCTGGAGGTCCGGCGTGAGCGCGTCGCCTAGCGCCGCCGCCAGGGCCTCGGGCGTGCCCACCATCCCGCTCCTCGCAGCCTTGAACGCCGTATCCACCACCGACTCGACGGTGTCCACGGTGAGGTAGGGGAGCCACCGCTGGACCAGGTCGACGACCACATAGCGCTCTGCGGGGTCGAAGTCGTCGTCGGCCCCGTAGGCCACCGAGAGGTGCAGCAGGACGAGGGTATGGAGATGCTGGGGGTGGAGCGAGGAGTCGGGCATGGCGCAGCGAGAAGGGAGAGGTGGGTCCCTAAACAACGCATTTTGCCGAGAACTAGCAAGTCCTAATCCTCATCCAATTCCCCTCAGGCAGCGAACGAGTCCCGGAAGTCCAGGAGCAGCTTGTAGACCAGCCCGCCGCGCGCGTCGGCGGCGCTCGGGACCGACGGCTCGGACAGGAAGACGTTGAGCGCGCGGCGGTCCACGGCCGGGAGCTTGTCGGTGTTGCAGAAGCCCATCGCCTGCCCGGCGAACTGGCGCACCGAGGTCGGGCGGTCGACGAGCCGGATGAGGCGCCGGTGGCGCGGGTCGCGGCGGATGCGGGCGTAGGCCCGGTACACGGCGCTCGGCGGACCTTCCAGGGTCTGGATGAAATGGCCGTCCCGGTGGAGCAGCATCCCGGTGATGCCTGCCGCCTCGTTGTTCCGTCGGCTGACGCGGACGAGGCGGTCGAGGTCGTGGTCGCTGAAGGGGTGGGTCGCGGAACTGACGTAGACGATGTAGACCAAAGCGGGCAGCCTCCTGGGACGGTACGGATCGTCCTCCGGCTATCGGCGATGGAGTGGCTACGCTAAGTCTCGCGCACCTCGACCACGCCAGCCCGTCGCAGGCGCTCGACGGTCTCCTCGTCGGTCCCGAGCCGCTCGGCGAGCACCGTCCGGGTGTCGGCAGCGTAGCGCGGCGGCGGGGTGAGCGTCTCTGCGATCCCGCTACCCGGCTGGAACGCGACGTGCCGCACGCCCGCAAGCGCCTCGTCGCGCACCACGAGCGCCTGCGCGGCGGGCTGCTCGAACACGGCCGGCAGGTCGTTGACCGCGCCCGCCGGGACGTGCCGCTCGGCGAGGGCGGCGAGGAGCCGGTCGCGGTCCCACGCCGCGATGCGCTCGGCGAGGAGGAGGTCTAGGAAGGGCCGGTTCCGCACGCGCTGGGCGTTGGTGGCGAAGCGGGGCGCTCCGGCAATCGCGTCCATCTCCAGCACCTCCCCGAGCGCCGCGAACTGCCGGTCCGTCCCGATGGCCAGCACGACGCCCTCGCCGTTCGCCGTCTGGAAGACCGTCCCGTAGGGCGCGATGTTGGGGTGCGCCGAGCCCATGCGCTGCGGCGCGTGCCCGCCCGTGAGCCAGTTCGTCGCCTGGTTCGCGAGGGAGGCGACGGCAGATTCGAACAGCGAGACCGTGAAGCGGCCGCCTCGTCCCGTCCGCTCGCGCTCGAGGAGACCGACGAGGAGCGCCTCTTTGAGTTGGTGCGCCGCGAGGACGTCGACGAGCGCGACCGGCATCTTGACGGGCGGCCCGCCGGCCTCACCGTTCATGAACGTGAACCCGCTCTCGGCCTGCACGACGGCGTCGTACCCGGCTCGGTCGCTGCCGGGTGATCCCTGCGGATAGCCTACGACTTCGGCGTAGAGCAGGCGCGGGTTGGCCGCTGCGAGCGTCTCGAAGTCGGCCCCGAGCTTGGCCGCGTCGCCCGGCTTGTACGAACTCACGACGATGTCGGCCTGCGCCGCGAGGTCGCGCAGGAGCCGCTGCCCCTCGGCCCGCCGCAGGTCGATCGCCACCGACTGCTTGCCCCAGTTGGCGGCGGCGAAGTAGGCCGACCGCTCGGCCGCTGCGTCTTCGGTCGGGAGCGTCCAGCGGCGCGTCACGTCGCCGCCCGTGGCCGGGTTCTCGACCTTGATCACGGCCGCGCCCAGTTCGGCGAAGAACTGCCCGACGCTCGGGCCGGCGAGGACGCTCGCCAGTTCCAGCACCACGAGATCGGCGAAGACGGCCATCGCTAGGCGGTGACGAGTTCGTCGTAGAGCGCCACGAATGCCTTCGACAGCGGGTGCTTCGGCGCGAAGTGGACGAGCGGGGTCTCGGCCTCGTGCGACTCGCGCATCTTCACCGACGCCGGGAGCAGCGTCTCGAAGAGCGGCAGGTCCTCGGCCTTGAGTTCGTCCACGATCCGGCGCGGCAGCTTGGCCTGCTTCTGGAACTGGTTGACGATGATGCCCTCGACCCTCAGTGCCGGGTTATGATCGGCCTTGACCTCGGCGACGTTGTTGAGGAGGTGGTAGAGCGCCTCGCGCGCGAAGCTGTCGCAGTCGAACGGGATCACGCAGGTGTCAGCCGCGATGAGAGCCGAGAGCGTGTAGAAGTTGAACGCGGGCGGCGTGTCGATGAAGACGGCGTCGTAGGCACCGAGCGCGCCGAGGCCGTCGCGGAGCTTGTTGATCTTGTGCTTGGCCTCCAGGCGGCTCTGGAGGTCCGTCAGCGCAGGCGACGCCGCGACGAGATCGAGGTTGTCGTACGGCGTGTGGAGCACGAACTCGCCGAGCCTGGACTCCGTCAGGTGGAACGAGAGGAACTGCTCGAAGAACCCCGCGACGGTCGTCTCGGGCTGCGCGTCGCCGAGGAGGTACTGGGTCGCGTTGCCCTGCGCGTCGAGGTCGAGGAGGAGCGTGCTCCGGCCGCGCCGCGCGCTCAGCGCCGCGAGGTTGACGGCGATGCTGGACTTGCCGACGCCGCCTTTCTGGTTGAAGATGACACGTCGCATGGTCAGGAGCGAGGGAACGGAAGAGCGGCCGAGAGACGGAGAAGATAGCGCCCCGGCCGCTCTCCACGCCCGCCCGTAGGGGCGTAGCATGCTACGCCCTGGCCTGGTTCATATCCCCGTCGAACAGGCTACGCGCCCAGCCGCCCGCGCAGGGCGGCGAGATACGGCGGCATCAAGCGCATCCGGCTGCCGTACCACGAGAACAGCTCGCCGTCCACGAGGTGCACCGCCGCGCCCGGCACCGCGGCCCCGACCTCGGCGAGGTGCTTCTCGCGGAACGGAAACGGCTCCGACGACAGCAGCACGACCTCCGGCTCGGCCGCTGCGATGGCGTCGAGAGTGACCTCCGGGTAGCGCGTCTGCTCGCCGAAGACGTTGACGAGCGAGGCCCGGCGCAGCACGTCGTGGACGAACGTGTCGCCGCCGACCGTCATCCAGGGAGTGCGCCAGATGAGGTAGGCTGCCTGCACCGGCGGCTGCGCGGCGAGGCCGTCGAAGCCGCGCGCGACGGCGTCCGCCAGCGCCTCGGCACGGTCGCTCCGCCCGACGAGAGCACCGACCGTGCGGATCATCCCGAGCGCGCCCTCCACCGTTGCCGGGTCCGTCACGAAGACAGGGGCTAGCTCGTCGAGGGCTTCGACCTGCTCGCGGACGTTCTCTTCGAGGTTGGCCAGGACAAGGTCAGGCTCCAGCGCCGCCACCCGCTCCGCGTTCACGTTCTTCGTCCCGCCGACGATCTGCTTCCGCTTTTTCCACCCCGCCGGGTGGACGCAGAACCGCGTCAGCCCGACCACCTCGTCGTCGAGGCCGAGGTCGGCCAGGAGTTCCGTCTGGCTCGGGACGAGCGATACGATCCGGCGCGGCAGGGTGCCGAGCGTGACGGTCCGGCCGCGCGCGTCGTTGAGGGTGCGTTTCGGCGTGGAGAGGATGGGAGGAGTGGGAGGAGTGGGAGGAGTCAAGAAAAGCCTAGAAAGTTACCGAGGCCGCCGCGCTCTGTGTCGACGCTCATTCTTCCCGTTCCACCCATTCTACCCATTCCGCGCCGTAGGCGCACCCTCACCCCTCGACGGTCTCGCGCTCGCGGAGGGCGGCCAGCAGCTTCTGGTTCAGCCCGCCGAACGAGCCGTTGCTCATCACGAGGGCCACGTCGCCGGGCCGGAGTTCGCTGAGGAGGTGCGGGAGGAGCGCGTCGGCGTCGGCGCAGGCCGTGGCCGGGACGCCCTGGCTGCCGATCTGCTCGACGACAGCGTCCACGTCGATGAAGTGCGCCGGGTCGTCGTTGTGGCGGAGCGGGGGCGCGCTGAGGAAGACGGCGTCGGCTTCGGCGAGAGCCTCGGCGTAGGGGGCCTCGAAAATCTTGCGCCGGCTGGAGTTGGAGCGCGGCTCGAAGACGGCGACCGTCCGGCGGCTCGGCCAGCGCTCCTGCACGGCGTGGACGGTCGCGCCGACTGCCGTCGGGTGGTGGGCGAAGTCGTCCACGACGGTCACGCCGCCCACCTCGCCCAGAATCTCCTGCCGCCGCTTCATCCCCTCGAACGACGCGAACGCGGTGACGATCTCCTCGGGCGTCAGGCCCTCGTCGAGCGCCACGGCGCAGACGCCGAGCGCGTCGAAGCGGTTGACCCACCCGCTCATCGGGAGGAAAATCTCCGTCAGCGGCTCCCCGCCGTCGGCGACGGGGAAGGGCTTGAGGACGAGCCGGAAGCGCTGCCCGCCGTCGACCGGCCGGATGTCGGAGGCCGTGACGTGGTCGTCGTAGTCCTGGAGGCCGAAGAACTGGACCCGTGCCGCCGTGTGGTCGGCGAGGGCGCGGACCTCGTCGTCGTCGCCGTTGAGCACAAGGAGGCCGTCCTCGGGCAGGAGCCCGACGAAGGCCCGGAAGGCGTCGCGGTACTCGTCCCAGTCGGCGTAGATGTCGGCGTGGTCGAACTCCATCGAGGTGACGATCGCGCTCGCCGGCCGGTAGTGCATGAACTTAGGCCGCTTGTCGAAATAGGCCGAGTCGTACTCGTCGCCCTCTACGATGAAGTGCGCGCCCGTGCCGGCGGCGCAGGTCGCGCCGTAGTTTGTCATCACGCCGCCGATGAAGAAGCCGGGGTCGAGGCCGGCGTGGCGGAAGACGTGCGCCATCATGCCGGCGGTCGTCGTCTTGCCGTGCGTCCCGGCGACGACGAGGCTGCGGCGGCCGTGGAGGAAGAAGTAGGCGAGCGCCTCGGGCAGCGACAGTTGGACGAGGCCATGCTCGCGGGCGTAGGTCGCCTCCGGGTGGGTCGGCACCGAGGCGTTGCCAATTACGACCACGTCCGGGGCCGGGTCCAGGTGGGCCGGGTCGTAGCCCTCGTCGATGGCGATGCCGAGGCCGGCGAGGCGCGTGCTCATCGGCGGGTAGGCCGCCTCGTCCGAGCCGCGCACGGCGTAGCCCGCCTCGGTCAGAAGCTCCGCGAGCGCCCCCATCCCCTTGCCGCAGATGCCGACGAGGTAGACCGACTCGATGGCGTCCAGCGGCGGCACGCCCGGCCGGTCGAAGATGCGGAGGTCGGCGTCGGGAAAGTCTTCGAGGCGGCGCATGAGCGGGCGGCTGGAGTGAACCGCAAAGGTACGGACTGCGGAAACGAGAGTACCTATCTTTCCAGAGTATTGCCCACCTGCAACTTACCCAGCGGACACCCTATGGACGAGAAGAAAACACACCCCGAGGGCAACAGGCCGCACCGCTCGATGCCCTCGCGCCGGACCCTGGGCTAGAGGCACTCTCAGCCAGCTTCCTATTCCCGCTCAATCACTAAAATGGATCACGAACTCGAAGCCCCCGAAATAAAAGGACGACGGCTCTCCTACGGCTCAAGCGTTTGGAGCGGCACCCACCTCTTCGTTGACGGGGAGCGCGTGAAGCTGAAGCAAGGCGAAACCGAAGTCGTCGACGCCAACGGAACAGCACACCGGGTCCGGATGCGCACCCGTCTACTCGACCCGTCTCCTACCTTCACTGTCAATGAGCGAACCATCGAGACAGCCTCGCCCCTCGCGTGGTACGAGTATGCGTGGTGCGCACTCCCGGGGCTGCTCGTGTTTGTCGGAGGCTTGCTAGGCGGGGCCATTGGAGGTGGCGCTGCGTATCTCAACGTTCACCTCTTCAGAACAGAGGAGGCCGGGGCCAGGAGGTACGTGTTGACAGGCCTCGTCTCTGCCGGAGCCTTCATGCTGTTCTTCGCGCTGGCAACAGCACTCTCAAGCGCCCTAGGGAGGTGAAACCGGCCCGCCGCTGGTCGCGCAGCGATGAACCGGTGCCGGGCAAGGGAAATCCAGCCAGCCTGTCCCGACTGACCTGCTGACGCGACCTACGCTCTGCCGTCCGTTTTCGGCGTGCCGGAGACCCCCGTCGTGGCAGGCGGTGCGCCGCCGGTGAGGCCGAGCTTGATGCCGGCGTCGCGCTCCTTCATCGTCTCGGCAACCTCGGCCCCGGGGAGGTCGTCGAGCAGGCCGAGGGTGCGGGCGCGCTCGGTCCAGCGCTCGCGGGCGAGAACCTGCATGTCGTGCTCCGTGTCCACCTCGTCCACGATCTCGAGCCCCAAGAGCGTTTCGATCACGTCCTCCATCGTGGCGAGCCCCTGCGTCCCGCCGTACTCCCCGACGACGAGGGCGATGTGCTCGCGGCGCTCCAGCAGGCGCTCGAACAGGCGGGGGAGCGGGACGCCGTCGGGGACGGCTAGGATGTCGCGCTGGATCGCCCCGGCGGGCGTCGCCGGGCGATCCTCAGCGATCTCCTTCAGCACGTCGGCCCGGCGGACGAAGCCGGTGATGTGGTCGAGGTTGTCGGTGTAGACCGGGAGGCGCGAGAAGCGCATGTCGTGCTCGGGGATGGCGCTGACCGGTGTGTCCTCCTGCACGGCGACCACTACGGTGCGCGGCGTCATCACGTCGCGGGCCGACAGTTCGTTGAAGCGGAGGAGGCTCTGGAGGATGCCGGCCTCCTGCTCCTCGAAGATGCCCTCCTCCGCCCCGATCGTGGCGAGGGCGGCGAGTTCGGCGCGGCTCACAGGGGCCTCCTTCTCGCCGCGTGCGATCAGCTTGGTCAGCACCTGCGAGAGCCAGACGAGCGGGTAGAGCGCGACGATCATCAGCCTGAGCAGGCGCGCCACCGGCCCGGCCAGCCCGCGCCAGTAGACCGCGCCGAGCGTCTTCGGGATGATCTCCGAGAGCACAAGGATGCCGAGGGTGAGGACGGCCGAGAAGACGCCGACATAGGCGCTCCCGAAGTAGGCCGCCGCCTCGGCCCCGGCCCCGGCCGCGCCGATTGTGTGGGCGACGGTGTTGAGCGTGAGGATGGCTGCGAGCGGCCGGTCGACGTCGTCTTTGAGCGCCTTGAGCCGCGCCGCCGTCTGCGGCTTCTCCGCTTCCAGCGCCCCGACGTAGGCTGGCGTCACGCTCAGCAGCACCGCCTCCATGATCGAGCACAGAAACGACACCCCGATGGCGAGGGTGATGTAGACGACGAGGAGCGTCAGCGAGCCAGACCCCGCGCCGAGCGGCACGTCGATGGCGAGGCAGAGGGGCATGGTTCAGGAGCGGAAGCGGGGAAGAGCAGAAGCGGGGAGGAAGGGCTTAGCGGTGCAGGCTGAAATCTTCCGCTCTTCCCTTCCTCCGTTCTTTCGGTCCTAACCCTGCCCGGCGTTCCCTGTTTCCGACTCCACCGCCGCGCCGTCGCCGGAAGCCGAGGGCCGAAACGGAGCCGGGGCCTCGCCGTGCATCTCGGGCGGGTCGTCGGACGGGTCCGGGGTGCAGGCGGCGTGGGCGATCTCGGCGAGGTCGTCGGGGAGCGCGTCCGGGTGCGCCTGGCGTGCTGCGTCGAGGGCGCAGGCGAGGGGGCGCGGGTGGCGGACCATCAGCAGGTCGCGCAGCGCGCTCTGCCAGGTCGGGAACGGCTGCTCGGCCATCTCCTCGGCCACGCGCACGTCGCCCTGGTCCGGGGCCTCGTCGAGGAGCGGGACGAGGAAGCGCTTGAGGTCCCAGTCGAGCACGCTGTCGAGGAACTCGGCGGCGGAGGCGCGCAGCTCCTCGTCCTCGGTCAGGCCGAGGTAGGCGGCGTGCATGTCGGTCGAGGGGTAGCGGAGCCCGAGCATGCGGGCGACGCGCTCCAGGCTCTGCTCGCGCTCGTGGCGCAGCGCCTCGCGCACGAGCCGCGCCCCGGGCGACTGGACGTAGTCGTCCTCCGCCTGACCGTGACGGAAGAGTGCGGCCTGCACCGTCGCCAGCGCCCGGATCTCGCCGAGGGCGGCCACGTCGATGGCGGCCTCGTTGAAGCGGAGGCCGGGATTGCTCGCCCGGATCTTGTTGAGGGCCTTGACCACGTCGTAGAGCAGCGGCGCGCGCAGCCGCTCCAGGCTCAGCAGCATCAGGTCGACCGCCGACTGCGTCGGAAGCTCCGACAGGATGCGGGGGATGTTGCGGCGGACCGGCTCGGCCACGTCGTCGTCGGTGAGGTAGTCGTAGAGCGTGCCGAAGATGCGCTCGCCGAAGGCGACGAGGGCCTCGCGGGCAGCCTTCTCGTAGGCTCGCACGCCGAGGAGCCGGAGCAGCTTGCCGACGAAGATCCGGTGCCCGGTCTTGCCCGCCGCCTGGATCGCCGCCCGGACGACCTGCGGCTGCGAGCGGTCGAGGAGGTCGCGGATCACGTCGTGGAACGCCGGCCGGTCGAGCGCGCCCATCGCCTTGATGGCCTCGATGCTCGTCTCGACGCGCGCCGCGCCGGTGTGGTCGAGCAGGCCACGCACCATCTCGTCGGTGATGAGCGCCTGTTCCTTCTCCGTGCCCGACTCGGCGATGACGCCAATCGCGGCAGCACGGATGCGCACGTCGGGATGCTCCAGGCCGCGCTGGAGCAGGAGGTGGTGCGTGCTCCCGAGAGTCTGGTAGAGGAAGCGCGCCGCCTCGAGCCGGACCTCGGCGTCGCGGTCGGTGAGGTAGGTCGCGATGACGTCGGCGAAGCCGTCCTCGCCCTGCTTGGCCAGGAGCGCGATCACGCGCCGCCGCACGCGCGCCGAGCGGTGGTCGAGGAGCGCGCAGGCCCGCTCCACCGGAAGCTCCGCGTCGATGGCGTCGAGCGTTTCGAGGGTGTCGAGCACCTCCTCGGTGTTGTCCGATGACAGCGACCCGATGAGCGTCGGCACGTCCTCGGTCGGTGCCGGCACCAGCTCGGGCGGCGGCTCGCTCTCGCGCGGGAGGGTTTCGCGGAAGGCCTGGACGTAGGACCGCCGCGCCCACACGGCGAGTCCAATCCACACGCCGAGGAGGGCCAACACCACCAGGCTGAGACCCTGGATAGAGACGCCGACGGCGAGCGCCGCCAGCAGCAGCAGCCCGGCTAGCCCCTGCATCCCCTGGTCCACGAACACGTCGATGAACACCTTCGTCTGCTTCTTCACGGCGAGCGGGACCGGCAGGAAGAGCAGCTCGCGCCCGGTCCGGTCGATGGAGTGCTTAAGGCTCTGCTCGGCCCCGCGCAGCACCACCCCGGCGATGAGCCCGGGCACGACGAACATCGCCACCGACCCGGCGGCGAGGGCGACGGGGAGAACGAGGAGCGCGCCGCCGACGCCCTGAACGCGGATGATGCGCGGCGCGACGAAGAACTGGAGCGCGAGCGCGATGATGCTCACGCGGGCGTAGAAGCGCCCGAGGAACGAGGTCAGGTCGCTCCGGATCGGGAAGGCCTCCGACGAGACCGTCTTGAACTGGAAGTCCACGAGCGCCGTCGTCAGGACGGCCAGTGCGATGACGGCGGTAATAAGCTGGAGGTGGCGCGACTCCCGGAGGAGGCCGAGCACGGGGCCGCTCCGGGCCGGGCCGTCGTTGCGGCGCAGTCCCTCCGGCCGGCCGGCCCGCCCGTCAGTGGCGCGCCAGCGGATCAGGTTGATGAGGACCGCGGTCACGGTCAGCACGCCGACCGCTACCCACAGCAGGTCGCGCGTCCGCATCTCGACCTCTTCGACGAGGTAGCCCGTCAACTCGCCGCCGAGGATCGCCCCGAGGATCGCCCCGAACGATAGGAGCGCGAAGATCCGCTTGGCCTGCGCCGGGTCGAAGACGGCGCCGGCCAGGAGCCAGTACTGCGAGGTGGCGAGGACGCTGTAGATCGAGACCCAGACGTAGAGCAGGACATAAGCCCACGTTGCCTCCAATGCCACCGCCGCCCGCATCGCGACGAGCGACAGGATGAGGACAATCGTCGTCGCGTTGACGAGGCGGGAGAGCTTGACCCGCCGCCCGATCCGCCCGTAGAGCACCGTCACCGGCACGACGGCCGCCGCCGTCGCCAGGAAGACCAGCGGGAGGTTCGCCGCCCCCACCTCGATCAGGAAGAGGCTGTCGCGCGCCGGCTTGAGCAGGTAGAGCGTGACGAGGAGCGCGACGTTGTACGCGAACATCATCCCCACGAGCGCTCGCTCGCCGACGCGCAGGTCGAGGATCGTACCGGTCGGAAGGGCCATGCAGCAGGGCGTGAACTCGGCGCAAGATACGGGAGAGCTGGTCGGGCTCCCGGTGGAACGGAGGCCCGGGCCGGTATCTTGCGCGCTCTCTACCGCGCCCGCCGACTGCTCGATGTCCGACGTCTCCTTCTCCCGCGACCGCCTCCGCGTCCTCCTCCTCGAAGGTATCCATCCCGGCGCGGCCGAGGTCTTCCGCGAGGCGGGCTACACGAATGTCGAGCGTGTCCAGGGGACCGTCCCCGGCAGCGACCTCCCGGACCGGCTCCGCGAGGTCCACTTCCTCGGCATCCGCTCGCGGACGCAGCTCACCGAGGCCGTCTTCGAGGCCGCCCCGAAGCTCGTCGCCGTCGGCGCGTTTTGCATCGGGACCAACCAGATCGACCTCGACGCTGCCGCCGGGCGCGGCATCCCCGTCTTCAACGCGCCGTTCTCGAACACCCGCTCCGTCGCCGAGTTGGTGCTGGCCGAGGCCATCCTGCTCCTGCGGGGCGTCCCGGAGAAGAACGCGAAGGCGCACCGGGGCGTCTGGGCCAAGAGCGCGGCGGCGTCGCACGAGATCCGGGGCAAGACGCTCGGCGTCGTCGGCTACGGCAACATCGGCGCGCAGCTCTCCGTCCTCGCCGAAGCGCTCGGGATGCGCGTCGTCTTCCACGACACGGCCGCCAAGCTCCCGCTCGGCAATGCCATCCCGAGCCCGAGCCTGGAGGCCCTCCTCGCCGAGGCTGACATCGTCACGCTCCACGTCCCCGAGACGCCCGAGACGAAGTGGATGATCGGGGCGACGGAACTCGCGCAGATGAAGCCCGGCGCGGTCCTCCTCAACGCCTCGCGCGGGACGGTCGTCGAGATCGACGCCCTCGCGGGCGCCCTCGAGAGCGGCCACCTCGGCGGGGCAGCGCTCGACGTGTACCCCAAAGAGCCACGTTCCAACGACGAGCCGTTCGAGTCGCCCCTCGCGCGGTTCGACAACGTGATCCTGACCCCGCACATCGGCGGCTCGACGGTCGAGGCGCAGGCCAACATCGGGGCTGAGGTGGCCGAGAAGCTCGTCCGCTACAGCGACAACGGCAGCACGATATCGGCCGTGAATTTCCCCGAGGTCGCGCTCCCCCCGCACCCCGGCGAGCACCGGCTCCTCCACGTCCACGAGAACCGCCCCGGCGTCCTGAGCGCGATCAACCGCGTGTTCTCCGAGCAGGGCGTAAACATCTCGGCCCAGTTCCTCCAGACGAAAGACGCCATCGGCTACGTCGTCCTCGACGTGGACACCGAATCGTCTGAGGCCGCCCTCGCCGCGCTCCAGGCCATCCCCGGCACCATCCGCACGCGGCGGCTATTTTAGCATTCCGTCACAACAGCACAAATGGGAGTCCGTGCCGGATACCTTGCTGTTTCTTCTGAGCAGCTAGAGCGCATGAAGGATCAAAGCGGCTCTTCCGAGGAATTGTGGGAGCGGGTAGAGGGCCCGTGGGAGCAAGCGGCAGACGCCGACATGTGGGGGTTTCCTAAAGCTTGGGATGCGCTATGGTGGTTGCTTGACCCTGCGCGACGGCGTGGCAACGAAGAGCCAAGCAACGCATTCGGCCGAGCTGTCGTTGGAGCTAGACCGCTGAACCCCGCTTTCACTCGCGCACATGAAGACCCCCAGGGCCTTGACGTGCCGGGCTGTATTACAGAAGTGACCCGTTACCTCGATGCATCAGAGGTAGTGGAGGCAGCACGAGCACTTGCTTCGCTTGCACCAGAAGATTTGCTGGGCCTTTATGACCCAGATGCGATGAAAGCGGCGTCGGGTTACTGGGTCGGTACGTTATCGCTGTCTGTAGCGATGGAATACGTTGAAGCGCTTACAGCGTTCTACATGCGGGCGTCGAAGCGGAGATGGGCGGTGATTATATGCATTGACTGACCTCTCTGGCGTCACTGCCGCACGAACGACAAGGATTCGTGTTTGTACACCGCCTAGACCATTGTACACCGCCTAGACCAACCGAGAACGCTATGCGGGCCGTCAAGCCAGAAGAGGCTCAGCAGCGGCTTCCTGAACTGATCGAGGAAGCCGCCTTGGGAGAAGAAGTTGTCATTGCCCGAGGGGATGGCGAGGCCTTCCGGCTCACTCCGGTGCTAGACTCCGAGCCGCGCCCGGTCTTCGGGAGCGCACGGGGGCTGGCCGAGATGGCCGGCGACTTCGACGCGCCGAAACCCGTAAGCGCTAGCGACGTTTTAGCGTTGTGACGCCCTTTCAGCGAAGCCATGTCTGCAACCAACGCCAAACGAGCCACAGTTTACTTTGACTCGGCGCTCCACAAAGCGCTCCGCCTCAAAGCAGCGGCGAGCGACCGGTCCGTCTCGGACGTGGTCAACGAAGCGGTCCGGGTGCTCCTGGCCGAAGACGCAGATGATTTCGCGGCCATCGAGTCCCGTGCGAACGAGCCCACCGTCTCGTTCGAGGCGTTCGTTCGAGAACTGCGCGACGAAGGCGCGATCTGATGCCGGGGCACTATCGGATCGAGGTCAAGCGGAGCGCGGCGAAAGAGATTCGATCAATCAGCCGGAAGAAGGATAGGCAGCGGGTGGTGGCGCGGATCAGAGCGCTCGCCGATGACCCACGACCGCCTAGCTGCACAAAGCTTTCGGGGCAGGAGGCATACCGCGTGCGGCAGGGACCGTACCGGATTGTCTACACGGTCGCCGATGATGTGCTCGTCGTTGAGGTAGTGAAGGTAGGCAACCGGCGGGACGTGTACCGATAGGTTGGCGCGTCATCCTGCAGTAGTTTCTTCACGCGACTCCATTTCGGCGAACTGCCGACCGGCGTAGCGCGCGGCGACGGCCCACACGGCAACGAGGGCTAGGGTGAGCAGGCTCAGCCAGCGGATCGTCGAGAAGTCAGCGAAGAGGAGCGTCACGAGGAGGCTCACGCCGACGGCGACGGACTTGGCAAAGCGCTGGACGAACATGTCGATGAACGCTTTGGCCTTATACTTCTCGTCGCGCGTCGTCGGTGTGTAGAGCGCCTCGCGGGCACTCTGGTTGATCGAGTAGGCAAACGCGCTGTCGGCGGTGTTGAGGAGCGAGCCGACCCACAGCACGGGTACGGCGAGGAAGGCGACCGAGCCGAGGACCATCACAAACGGGGTGATGAGGAGCGCCGTCGTCAGGCCGAAGCGGCGCATCACGACCGTCGTCAGGAAGATCTGCACGACGAGCGCGACCACGTTCGAGATCGCAAAGACCGTCGCGAACTGCTGACCGATGGCCGGGCCGTCGAGGTAGTGGGCAATCGTGGACGAGAACTGGAAGTCGAGGACCGTCGAGACGATCTCGTAGATGCCGACAATCGCGACAATCGAGAGGAGGTACTTCGAGCGGAAGACGAGCCGCGCCCCTTCGAGCGCCGCGTTGGATTTCTTCGTCGCCCCCTCGCCGCGGCCCGGGTCGATGCCCTCGGGCGTGACTTCCGGCGGCGGGTTCTGCCGGACGATCCGCCCGGCAACGTAGGCCAGCCCGATGATCGCGACGGCCATGCCGAAGCAGATCCACAGCCACGCCGAGACCGGGATGTCGTCGATGTAGACCGCGAGGAAGGTCGTCCCGAACGCCCCGCCGGCGACGCCGCCGAGGACGACGAGGCCGTAGAGCCGCTTCGCCGCGCGCGGCGTCACGCTGTCGTTGAGGAAGGCGAAGAACGTCGCCACCATCAGCGTCGTCCACAGGTCGCCGAAGAGGTAGAAGCTCCAGACCGTCGCGTCGCCGGGGTCGTTGATGATGAGGGAGTAGGCCGCGAACGCCGCGAGGAAGAACCCCGCGAAGGCATAGGTCAGTTGCTCCCGCCGCATCCGCCGTGCGAGGATCGTGAACACGACGACGGCGACGGCTGCGACGACCATGTTGAGCACCTTCGCCAACAGCTCCGCCTGCGAGGCGAGGAGCTCGACTTGGAACAGTCCCGACACGGCGAGGGCGAACCCGTCCTGGTCGTAGAACTCGATGAAGAGCGCCTTCTTGATCGGCTTGAGGATCCAGAAGGAGGTGATGACGAGGAAGAAGTATCCGAACATCGAGAGCGCCAGCGGCCACTCGTCGCGGCGGAGGTCGAGGAACTCGTCTTTGAGCCGTTGCAGCATAGGGCAGCGTCCGGTGTCTAACGTGCGGGGTAGCGTAGCTCCCGGCAGCTTAGCGTATCGTCATCCTGGCCCTCGAGCCGGGATCCACAGGTCTTGCTAACCCAGTGGATCCCCGCCTGCGCGGGGATGGCTTGTGGTAGGGTGGCTATTCTCGCTCGATGCCGACGACGCGCATGCGGCCGTCGGTGGGGAAGTGGAGGTAGACGTTCACGGCGTCGCTCGGCTCCTGGCCGTCGCGGAGGGTGACGAGTTCGACGCGGAGCACGCGGGCGTCTTCGCCGGTGGACTCGGCGGCGGAGGCAGGAAGCGCGGGGACCGGGACGCTTGGCGCATCGGCGGTGCCGTCGGTGAGTTGGGTGCCGCCGTGGTAGACGGCGTAGGCGTAGCGGCTCGCAGCGCTCGGCTCCAGCCCGTACGTCACGGCGAGGTCGTCGAACTCCAGCACGAACGGCTCGCTGCCACCGGCAAAGTCGAGCCGGGCGAGCACGAAGCGGTCGAGCGGGTTGACCTGGCCGAACCAGTAGCGGCCAATCGCTTCGCGGCGGGCGAGGAGGGTCTGCACGAGGTACTCCTCAGCCTCTGGATTGGTAAGCTGGCCCTCGTCCACGATCGCGCGGACCTCGGCTTCGGTGAAAGCCATGACGCGCTTCGCGCCCCAGAAGCCGTCGCGGTCGGTGCGGTACTCGTAGGCCGGGTTCGGGTGGACCATCACCCAGTCCTCCGGCTCGAAATACTCCGCCGTGAAGTAGCCAACCGACGGGTACTTGATCTCCAGCGGCTGGAACTCCCACGGCTTTGGGTCGAGGCCGAGGGTGACGGTCTGGTAGGCCATCGTGCGCGGGTCGAAGAGGTACTCCTGCCCGTGCTGCACGACGTGGGTGCCCGAGCCGTTCGCGCCGAGCGTGGACCCCATGTCGAGGACGTAGTGCTTGATGTAGCGCGCCGTGTCGGGGCTGCCATCGGCACCGGCGCGCACGTCCGTCGTGTAGACCGAGAGCGTGTTGGCGTTGCGGCGGTCGGCGTCGTTGATCCAGCTTCCGAGCACCGACAGGCCGCGCAGCTCGCGGCGGTGCTCGTGGCGGACGCGGTCGTTGGGGTCGTCGCGCTTGGTGCCCCGGAAGGTCCAGATGCCGATGGGGCGGCCGTCGACGTACTTGCTCGCCATCGCCCGGATGCGCCCGTCGGCGCGGCGCGGCTGCGGGTCGAGGATCGCGGCGAGGTCGGCGTCGGTCATCCGGCGCTCGCGGCCCTCGACTTCGACCTCGGCCTCGGGGCCAAGCGACAGGATCGCCGGGTCGAAGTAGGTGACGGTGTTCTGGGGGACGAAGTAGCCCGCCGCGTGGTAGATCTTGGTTGCGATGACCTCGGCCGAGGAGGTCAGTTCGGGGAAGTTCGGGCCGTCGAACTTGATGACGTAGCGGTCGCCGCGCGCGTCCTCGATCGTAAAGCCCTTCGTCTTGCCCTCGCTCTTGCCCGCGATCACGGTCCACGCCGAGAGGTCCGGCCCGTCGGTGACGTTCGGGCCGCGCCGGAGCTCGGCCTCGGACATCGGGAAGTAGAAGTGCCGCTGCGTGAACCACGACGAGTTCGGCACCTCGTCGAGCGTGTTGACGTTCTGCGCCTCCTTCGGCCCGACGAGGCCCAGCCCTTGCCCGATTTTCCGACCGAGCCAGTTGAGGTCGAGCGGCTTCTGGATTTGGTAGAAGAACGTCCGGTCGATGGGGTCCCAGTACTGGTTCTCGCGCGCCTCCGCCGGGCGCGAGATGTCGCGGTTGTCCGGGTCGAACGTCTTGACCGGCCCCGTCGTGTAGGGCTTCGTGCCGGCGCACCCGGCGAGTCCGAGGACGAGGAGGAGAAGGAGCGTGCGGTGCGTCATCAGAACGAGGTTCCCACTTGGGCGATCAGGCGCGGCGGGCCTTCGGGGCTGAAGGCGAGTTCGACGCGGGCGGCGACGCCTCCGGCCCCGAAGACGCGGAAGCCGCCGCCGAAGTCGAAGTGGAATTCCTCAAGGCCGATCTCCTCAAAGTCGTCGAAGACCTGCCCGGCGTCGGTGAAGAGGACGGCGTCGAAGGTGTTGAAGATGGGCCAGCGGTACTCGGCGGTGACGAGCAGACTGCCCTGGTCGCGGAAGCGGTCGAAGCGGAAGCCGCGCAGGTCGTCCGGCCCGCCGAGTGTGGCGAGTTCGTAGAACGGCACCGTGTCGCCGCCCGGTGCGTTGACGCGGACGAGGCGGGCGCGGAGCGCGAGCCGCCGCTCGGGGGCGAGGAAGGGAACCGGGACGAACTGCCTCACCTCGGCCGAGGTGCGGAGGTAGCCGAGCGGGCCGCCGGCGGGGGCCGCCGAGACGTCGGTGCCGTAGCGGACCCCGAGGATCAGTTCGGTCCCGCCGACCGTGCGCGGGGCGTAGAGCCCCCCGGCCCGGCTGAAGTCGAGCACGAACGTCGCCCCAGCCGAGAGGAAGTCCGCCCCGCCGAACCCGGCGACGCTGTCGGCGGGGAAGGGCGTGCCGCCTTCCTCGTCGAAGCTCGTCACCTCGTAGTGCTTGAACTCGCCGTCGGCCCCGAGGCGGACGTGCGCGCCGACGGGTAGCTCGAACCCCATCCCGGCCAGGCCCTGCTCGAAGGCGTAGTCGATCAGTTCGTCGTCGTCGCTGTCGTTGCCGAGGGCGAAGAAGCGCTCCTCGGCATCGCGCTCGTAGCCTCCGCTGACGAGCAGGCGAAGCGGGCTGCCGAAGAGGCCCCCGTCGTTGAACCGGCCGGAGGCAGCGTATGAGCCGTCGGCCGCGTAGAAACCGCCGATCCGCCCGCTGCGCTGCCCGCCGAGTAGCCCCTCGGTGGCGAAGACCGTCAGCCCGCCCGCGAGACCCTCGCGCCCGCCCACGCTCAGCGTCGGGAGCGCGTAGACGGGCGGCCGGTTCTGGAGCAGCCGCTCGGCGCGCTCGATATTGCCGCTGTACTCGGCGTAGAGCACGAGCGAGCGGAAGAGGTAGGCCACGCCACCCCAGACCGTAGCCGGAAGCGCGAGGACGTGCGCACCGAGGTTCGTCTCGGTCTCGTACGGAACCCGGTCCGGGTCGGACGCCTGGTTCGCTTCGTCGTCCGAAGCCGGGTCCAGCGTCGCCGCGACGGAGTCGGCGGGGGCGGGATACTGAGCGCGGGCGGGCGAGGCGGTAAGCATCGCCGCGAGCACGCACAGAAGAGCGAAACGCATGGACAAGGCGGTGGCGGATTGAGCGGCTGCAACGCGGCGGCCTAGTGCGAGTTCGGCCACGTGGGTAGGTCCTGGGGGATGGTACGCTACAGCAGGGTTAGGTGCGCTGGTGTGATCGAAACGTTATCGCCCAGGAGAATCAGGCGGCGACCTCCGAGCCGACGGCCTCGCCCATCCGCACGACGAAGCCTGGGGCCAGCGCCTCGTCGAGCCGGACGCGGCCTTGCTCGAAGGCGAGGACGACGCTGCTGCCGAGGAGAAACCGTCCAATCTCGGCCCCCTTCTCGAACGCGAGGTCGTGCTCGGTTACCTGCTTCGTCTGGTACGGCGAGCGTGGGCCGGGCCACACCGTCTCGATGCTCGCCACGATCATCGCTCCCACCATCACCACGAGCATCCGGCCGGCGTCGGTCTCGAACTCCATCACCAAGCGCTCGTTGACGGCGAACAGGCCCTCGACCCCGGCCTCGGTCGTGGCGTTGACCGAGAACAGTCGGCCGGGGACGGCGACCGTCCGCACGAGCCGCCCGGCGAGCGGGAGGTGGACCCGGTGGTAGTCCTTCGGCGAGAGGTAGACCGTCACGAAGGCCCCGCCCTCGAAGCCGGGACCGGCGCACACGTCGGCGAGCGCGCCGAACGGGTAGCGGATGCCTTTGGCCTGGATCAGCTCGCCCTGCTCGATGATTCCCGTCTGGCTCACCGCCCCGTCGGCCGGGCTGACGACCGAGTCCGATGCCGGGTCGATGGGGCGGGCGCTGGAGACGAGAGCGCGGGTAAAGAAATCGTTGAACGAGCGGTAGCTGGCGAGGTCGGGACGCTCAGCCTCGGTCATATCGATACCGTAGACGCTGGCGAAGAGGCGGATCAGTGGCTCCCGAATCCACGGCACCTCGGACGACGCGAGGAGGCCCACGGCGCGGGACAGCCCGTGCTGCGGGAGGAGGTGCTGAAGGCGGACGAAGGCGCTCATGAGAAGCCAGAGAAAAGAGGTGAGAGACAGAATGCAGCGCGCGGGCCTGCGTCGAGCGAATTACCCCGAAGGCACGGCGGCAGTCCGTTCGTGCTCCGACGCCTGCTCCGGTCTCGGTCCACTGATGCTGTAGAGTTGGAGGGCTTCAGCCTTTCCGCGAAGCAGGACGGTGCCGACCTCCTCGGCCGTCAGCCCGTCGGGCAGCGGGCAGCGCTCCAGGAGCGTGTCGGAGATGAGCAAGCGGTACCCGAGCGGCCGGCACTGGCCCTCGATCCGCGCCGCTGTGTTGACGACATCGCCCGAGTAGGCGAGGTCGCTCTTGAGGTCCCCGATGAACGCGGTCACGACTTCGCCGCCGTGGCAGCCCGCCTTGAACGCAGGCACGCAGCCATAGGTCGCCTGGTAGTACGCGGCGCGGCGCTGGACCCGGTCTTCGAGAAGAAAGAAGCACCGAAGGAACGCGCCGCCGCGGAGGCCCTGCGCCATCGGCCATGTGATCACCACCTCGTCGCCGACGTACTGGTAGATCTGGCCGCGGGTCGTCAGCACTGGCTGGGCGACGTCGGCGAAGAAGTCGTTCTTGAAGTCCGTGAACCGGAACGGGCCGAGGCGCTCGGCAATCGCCGTCGAGTCGGTCAGGTCGAGGAACATGAAGAGGCGCTCTTCCGGGGTCGGGCGGAGGTAGCGGCCCACGAGCAGCGCCCACAGCGTGCCCCCGCCGAGCACGCGGCGGAGTTGCAGCGCGAGGTTGATCACGAACGAGCCGAGCACGAGCAGCACGAGCACGGACCAGAACCGCCGGATGGTCTGCTCCACACCAACGTCCTCGATGAGCGTGCTCAAGGGCAGTCCCGTCAGCGCGGGAAGCACTCGCACGATCATCACGGCGAGGGCCGCGGCTACGACGAGGGCGTAGAGCGCCGTGCGCAGGGCAAGCGTGAGGCCAAGCGGCAGGCGCCGCCCGGCCCGCGCCAGCACGCCCGTCTCCAGCCATGCGCCCCCCGCTGCGACCAGACCGCCCACGAGAATGGGAAGTACGACACTGTGCCACCACGGAGCCTCCGGAGGCTGCGCATCCACCAACTCGGCAGCCACAAAGGCTGTGACGGCCCAGCTCACCCACAGTGGGAGAAAGAGGCGGAACCAGCGCCGGAGTCGTGCTTCCAGGAGCGAGAGCCGGGTCACGACGAGAATAGGTTAGTGGGTTAGCTCCGCGTCGTGGGCTTCTCGGTCATCGGGCCGCCGTCGCCGCGTCCGGCGACCGGGACGGCGGCCGGCGTGAGCGTCCCCGCCGGCGCGAGCGCGTCGTCCGAGGTGTCTGGCGTGGCCTGCTCCGCCCGGGACGACGACAGCCGGGTCGCCAGCGAGTCGAACGTCGAATACATCACCGGGACGATGACGAGCGTGAGGAAGGTCGCAAACGTCAGGCCCGAGATGATCGCCGTCCCCATCGGTCCCCAGAACTGCGTGTTCTCCGAGCCGAGGGCAAAGGCCGGGTCGAGGTCCGTGAGGAGGCCGACGAAGTCGATGTTCAGCCCGAACGTGAGGGGGACGAGGCCGATCACCGTCGTGAGCGCGGTCAGAATCACCGGCCGGAGGCGCGTCGCCCCGCCCTCGATCACGGCCTCCTGCTTCTCCAGCCCCCGGCTGCGGAGTTGCTCGATGTAGTCGATGAGCACGATCGCGTTGTTGACCACGATCCCGGCGAGCGAGATCAGCCCGATGAACGTCATCAGCCCGAAGGGCGTCCGCGTGAGGATCAGCCCAAGCATCACGCCAATGAGGGACAGCCCGGTTGCGATCATGATGATGAGCGTGTTGCCGACCGAGTTGAACTGCAAGAGCAGGATGATCGTGATGAGCGCAAGCGCGATCAGGAGGGCCGTCGTGAGGAAGCCGAAGCTCTCGGCTTGGTCTTCGCTCTCGCCGGTGTAGCGGATCGTGATGCCGGGCGGGACCTCGTTCTCGACGTAGTCGGCGAGGTAGCCCTGGACGGTCCCGAGCAGCGCGTTGCCGTTGACCCCCTCGGCGGCCCCGCCGGAGACGCTCACGACGCGCTCCTGGTCGAGCCGCGTGATGTTGCCCAGCCCGGTGCCGATCGAGATGTCGGCAACCGAGACGAGCGGGATCTGCTGGCCCTCGTAGAGGATCGTCAGGCTGCGGAGGGCTTCGAGGCTCTCGCGGTCCTGCTTGCGGAGGCGGACGACGATGTCGTACTCGTCCTCGCCCGTGCGGAAGGTGCTCGTCTCGAAGCCGTTGATCGCAGCCTGGATGGTCTGCGAGATCTGGCGCGTCGAAAGCCCGAACTGCGCCGCGCGCTCGCGGTCGACGTCGACCTGGAACTGGGGGCGGCCCGTGTCGAGGTCGTCCGAGATGTCGACGAGGCCGGCGAGGACCGGCTCGCCCGTCTCGGGGTCGAGCTCCGTCGCGCCGCGGACGAGGCGCTGCTTGAGCTCTTGCGAGACGCTGACGATCTGGTCGAAGTCCTCGCCCGCGACCTCGATGTTGACCGGGCGCCCGGTCGGCGGGCCGTTCTGGTCCTTGACGATCTCAATCGAGGTGCCGGGGATGCCCTGGAGCTGCTCGCGGATCTTGCGGATGGTCAGCGTGCTCGGCTCGGCGCGGTCGGAGAAGTCCTTCATCGTGAGCGTGACCGTGCTGTACTCGGGGCTGGCCGAGCCGCCGCCGAAGAGCACGTCGCCGCCGACGCCGACGCGCGTGAGGACGGTCTTGACGTTCTCCTCGCTGGCGTCGTTCTCGGCGAGCACCTGCTCGATCCGGTTGTAGGCCTCGTTGGCAATCGCGTTCGACGCCTCGATGTTGGTTCCGAGCGGGGCCTCGACGTTGACCTCGATGAAGTTGGGGTCGTTGGGCGGGAAGAACTCGACGCCCGTCGGGGCGAGGGCAAAGAGGCCGAAGATGGCGACGAGCGCGGCGAGCGTCGCCGTCAAGAGCCGCGCCCGGTTGTCGGTGAGGACGAGCCGCGTCCGGTCTCCGAGAACCGCCGCGCCGATCAGCCCGAAGACGACGATGACCGCCGGGAGCGCCATCAGCTCCAGGATGATGATCGGCTCCTCGATCCGCCCTCCGAACCACAGGAGCAGGCAGAGGGTGCCTACGACCGCGCCGAAGATGGCCCCGCCCTTGACCGACCCCATCCGCCCGAGCATGATCGTTTCGAGCGCGTGGAAGAGGATCCCGAGCGCGCCGACAGCGAGGAGGAGGCCGCCGGGGACGAGGAGGAGGAGGGAGGCCGGCTGGCTCACGCCGCCCAGCATCGCCCCGCCGATGAGGAGGAGCGCGCCGAGCGTGAAGCTGCTGAGCGCGAACGTGTTGCGGAGCATCGCCCGGTCCTCGCTGTAGTCGCGCTCCAGCATCCACGTCAGGAAGGCGCGGTAGCGCGCGGTCTGGCGCGGGACGGTCTCCTCCTGAAACCGCTTGGAGAACGGGCCCAGGACGCGCGTCTGGAGGAAATACAGCAGCGGGACCGCCACGGCGAGGACGACGAACGTCTTCCAGTTGGCGAGCGCGAGGACAATCCCGAGAAAGACGATCGCGGCGGTTGCCCCGAGGCGGAAGCGGCGACTCCGCTTCGGGGCCTCCTCGCCGTCGAGCCGCATGAAGTACCCCGTCACGACCGGGTTGATCACGAGCGCGACGAACAGGCTCGACGAGAGCACGACGATGAGCGTGAGCGGCATGTAGCTCATGAACTTGCCGATGATGCCCGGCCAGAGCAGCATCGGCGCGAACGCCGCGACCGTCGTCGCGGTCGAAGCCGCGACGGCGAGGCCGACCTCGCCCGTCCCGAGGCGCGCCGCCTCCCAGCGCCCGTAGCCCATCTCGCGGTAGCGGTAGATGTTCTCGATGATCACGACCGCGTTGTCGACCATCATCCCGAGCGCGATAATCAGGCTGAACAGGATGATGAAGTTCAGCGTCTGCCCCATCACCGCGAAGATCACGAACGAGAGGAACATCGAGAGCGGGATCGCGAGCCCGACGAGCGTCGCGTTGCGCACCCCGAGGAAGAAGAGCAGCACGAGGACGACGAAGATCAGCCCCGAGATGATGTTGTTCTCGAGGTCGCTCACGAGCGTCTCGACGTTCTCCGACGAATCCCCCGTGAACGTCACTTCGGTCCCGCCCGGAAGCGGGTACTCGGCGACGGTCTCGCGGACGCGGTCGACGACCTCGATGATGTTGGTGCCGGGGCGCTTCTTGACGCTCAGCGAGACCACGTTCAGGTTGACCGGGTCGGGGTTGACGACGTACTCGCCGTCCTCGACCTCGGTGCGGAGGACCTGGAGGCGGGCGTAGGTGCTGCGCTCGCGGAAGCCGAGCCGCGCCTCGGCCACGTCGCGGACGTAGATCGGCCGCCCGCCCGGCGCGTCGATCACGAGGTCGTTGATCTGCTCCGGCGTGTCGAGGTCGCCGTTGACGCGGACGAGGTAGTTCTGCCGGTCCACGTCGACCGAGCCGCCGGGGATGTTGATGTTCTCCCGCTGGACGGTCTCGATGACGTCGCCGAAGGTGAGGTTGTAGCCCTGGAGCGCCGCGAGGTCCACGTCCACCTGCACCTCGCGCGTCAGCCCGCCGATGAGGTCGACTTCGAGGATGCCGGGGACGCTCTCGATCTCGTCCTGGAGGTCTTCGGACACGTCGCGGAGCTGGGCCAGCGAGTAGTTCGCCGCGAGGTTGACCGTGATCACCGGAAACTCGCTCGTGTCGATCTCCGAGACGATGGGCTCCTCGACCTCGACCGGCCAGTCGACTTTGGCGCGGTCCACGGCCTCGCGCACGTCGATGATGGCGTTGTCCACGTCCACGTCCGGCGTGAACTCGATGATGACCGTCGAGACGCTCTCGGACGAGATGCTCCGCAGGTCGTCGATGCCGTCGACCGAGACGACCTCGCGCTCGATCTCCTGCGTGAGGATGGACTCGATGTCGTCCGGGCTGGCCCCGGGGTAGACCGTCGTCACGACGACCGTGGCGAACTCGATCTCGGGCTCGGCCTCTTTGGGGATCGAGACGTAGGCGATCAGGCCGCCCACGACGAGGACCACCGTCAGCACGACGACGGCGATGCGGTTCCCGATGGCGAGGTTGGTGATTTTCATGACGCCGAGGATTTAGGCGTGGTAGTAGGCGGACGGTGGAGACGGGCAGACGCTAGGGGCGGGTCCGAAACCCGCCCTTACGGCAAACCCGCCCATGCGGCGGTCATTCTAGCGAGGCGGCGAGGCCGGCCGTGGCGACCTCGGTGATGCGGAGGCGGTCGCCGGTGGCGATCTGGGTCTGCCCAGCCACGACGATGCGGTCGCCCGAGGCGATCCCGCTCGCGATGACAACGCGCCCGCCCGAGGCCGCGCCGGTCTCGACGACCCGGTTTTCGGCGACGTAGCCGTCGGCTTCAGGCACGGCGACGAACACGCTCGCCCCGCGCTCGTCGCGGACAATGGCCGTCAGCGGCACGGCGAGGACATCCTCCAGGACCGACCGCGTGACGTACAGCCGGGCGATCATCGCTGGCTTGAGCGTCCGGTCCCGGTTGTCAATCGCGACCTCGATGGGGAAGGTCCGGTTCTGCGCGTTGATGGCGCTGCCGACGAACGTAACCTCGCCCGCTGTCTCGCCGAGGCCGTAGGCCGTCGGTACGATGCGGACCGGCGTCCCCTGCCGGATGTCGTTGGCGTAGCGCTCCGGCACCCCGGCTGCGATCTCGACCGTGCTTGTCGAGACGAGCCGGGCCACGGGCGTCCCCGGCGCGACCTGCTCGCCGCGCTCGACGAAGTGCTGCTCGACGGTCCCGGTGAACGGGGCCGAGACGCGGGTGTTGGCGAGCTGCTCGCGCGCCTGGGCGAGCGCCGCCCGCGCCTGCGCCACACCTGCCCGCGCCGCCGCCTGCTGCGTGCGGACGCCCTCGAACTCGGCTGCTGAGATGATGGAGTCGGCCAGGAGCGGCTCCTGGCGGCGGTACTGGTCCTCGGCGAGCGCCGCCTGTGCCTCGGCCGCCTCGAGCGCGGCTTCGGCCTGCGCCACGACCGCCCGGTTCAGCGTCGCGTTGACCTGGGCGACAGCCCCACCGCGCCCGACGCGCGTCCCGAGCGGGGCGAGCGCGACGAGCGTCCCACCGGCCTCGGCCGAGAGCGTCGCGTCGTCCGGGGCCTCGACGGTGCCCGTCAGTTCGATCACGTCGCGGAAGGTGCCCGCCTCGATCTGGACGACCTCGACGGGCGTCGCCGGAGCGACCATCTCGGCGGCTTCGCCCTCGGCCTCTGGCGCGCCGGCCTCCGGGTCCTCGGCGTCGCCACCGCAGGCGGCGAGGAGGAAGAGCATCGGGATCAGCAGCGCGAGGGCGGCGAGGCGGTAGCCGCAAGAAAGGCGAGCAAGGGTGCTGGACAGAGAGTAGGTCATGGGTTCAGGAGCGGCGGTGATGCGAACGCAGGAGCGGGTCTCAGACCCGCCCGTACACGGTTTGGGGGCGTCCCGGTCATTCGATGGAGGTCAGGGTGAATTCGCTCGTGCCGATGGGTTCGGGGAGGACGACGCCAACGGCGCGCTGGAGCGCGCTGCGGGCGACGAGGTAGTCGAAGGCGGCCTGGAGGTAGCCGAGCTGGGCCTGGTCGAGCTGGGTCGAGGCGAGGCGGACATCAATCTGCGTGGCGAGGCCGGTCCCGAGACGCTCGGCGGCGAAGTCGTAGGCCACCTGCGCCGTCTCGACGGTCTGCTGCTGCCCGGCGATCCGCTGGCGCGACGAGGCGAGGTTACGGAGCGCCTGCTCCACTTCGAGCACCGCGCCCTGCACGCCCTGTTCGAGCGCGATCTCGGCCTTCTGCACCTCGATCGTGCGCTGCTGCACGCGGCGGCTCGTCTGGAAGCCGTTGAATAGGTTCCACGAAAGCTGCACCCCGACCGAAACGTTCGGGTCCCAGTAGCTCTCGTCGAAGAACCCGCGCGAGGCGCTCGTGACGGCGAAGGGGTCGTTCGGGTCGTTGCCCTGGAGAACCGAGGTGCGGTCGTCGGGGACGTTGCCGATGTAGCTCAGGTTGGCGAACGCGCTCAGGCTCGGGAAGTACTCGGACTGCGTGATGCCTCGGTTGACCTTCTGCAGTTCAATCGCCAGGCGGGCCTGCTCGAGGTCGGGGCGCCGCTCGAGGGCCGTCGCCACGGCGTCGTCCAGCGAGACGGTGTCGAAGAACGTGTCGCGCGGCAGGTCGAGGTCGCCGGCGAGCGCGACCTCCTGGTTCACCGGCAGGCCGAGCGCGAAGAGCAGGTTGTTCCGGGCGAGGGCCGCGCCGTTCTGGGCCTCGATGAGCGCTGTCTGCTGGTTCGAGACCTCGACCTCGGCCGTGAGCCGCTCGAACTTCGGGAGCACGCCCTGCGCCACGCGGCGGGCCGTCTCGCCGAGCGTTGCCTGCGTCCGCGCTACGCTCGCCCGGACGACCCCGACCTGCTCCTGCGCCAGAAGCGCCCCGTAGTAGAGCTGCCGCGTCTGGTCGATAGCGGTTTGCTGCTGCTGGGTGAGGGCGGCCTGGTTGATGTCTTTCAGGCTCTGCGCCCCCCGGATGGCCGCGAACGCGCTCCCGTTGTAGAGCGTCTGCGAGATCGAGAGCGTGTTCTGGAACTGGTTGGCGACGCCGAACGGGTTGTCGTTCTCGTTTTGAACGATCCCGGCATCGGCAAAGCCCTGGTTCTGGCGGTCTCGGAACTCGCCGAAGGTGATCGGCTCGGTCGCCGGGTCGCCGTCGGTGCGCGCCCCTTCGTTGAACGCCAGCCAACTGATCGCGCCGAAGCTGTCGAAGAACCCGCCCGCGTCGGACCCCGCGAAGGGGTTGGCCTGGACGAGGTTGCGCGTGTACGAGCTCGACACGTCGGCGCTGGGCAGGACCTGCCCCCACGCCTCGCGGACCTGCGCCTGCGCCGTGGCGACATCGAGCGCGGCCGTGCGGACAGCGTAGTTCCGCTCGAGCGCGACCTGGATCGCCTCTTCGAGCGAGAGCGAAAGCACGCCTGCGGCGGAGCCTTCGGTCCCGTTGTCGGTAGGCGCGGGCGCGGCACCGGTGCGGGCGGAGACGGGCGTCTGCGCCTGCGCCGAGAGGGCCACGAGGAGGAGGGGCAGGAGGAGGAAGCGCATGGTGCTGGGCGTTGGATGCGTCAGCATAAGAAGCTGGGGTGACAGCGTTTAGTCGCGGGGCAGTAGGCCGTCGAAAAGAACTGACGTGATGAAGTCCGCCGTCTCGGTCGGGGAGCCGAGCGGGCGCGCCTCGAACGTCCCCGACGGGTCGCACTCGGCGTCGACCTCGGCCATGATGACGCCGCGCACGTTGCTCATGATGAGGTGGGCAATGGGGTGGGCCGGGAGCGCGCGGAGCGCACCGTGCGCCATCGCGGCCTCGACGGGGCGCTGCACGGCCTCCATGATGCCCAGCCAGTGCAGGGCGGCCGCCTCGTTCCGGTCCGCCGAGACGACCATCCGGTGGCCCTCCTTCATGAAGATCATCATCGACTCGCGGTTGACCTCGAAGTGCGTCAGCAGCCCTTCGATCAGGCCGTGGAAGGCGTTCCGGGCAGCCTGCGGCGTGTCCAGCGGCTCGGCGTCGGGAAACGACGCGTCGATCACGCGGCGGATCCCGTCGACGACGACCTCTTCGAAAAGCGTGAAGAAGAGTTCTTCCTTGCCGTCGGGGAAGTAGTTGTAGAGGGTCCCTTTCCCGAACTCGGCACGCTCGGCGATCTCGTCGAGCGTGGCCTGCTCGTAGCCATGCTCGGCGAAGACGGCGCGGGCGGCGGCGAGGATGTCGGTGCGGCGAGCGAGGCGCTCGCGGTCCCGGCGGGAGAGGGCAGCAGCTTCCATCGAGTGGCGTAGAATGTGAACGTCAGGTCACTAGGTGACCGCCTGGTCACTTGCCGACTGCTACGTCACTGTCTCTGGATGGTTGCACCCGGATGTGCGTCTTTTTGTGACGAAACGGTTAAGGCCCTCGCATGGGTGCCGTAACGCAAAGCGCCCAGCCTCGTCCAGGAAGCCGGGCGCCGAAACCGGGGAGCCGTGCCGGGTCAGACGTACTCTTCCAGGCCGTGCGAGCCGAGGTAGTCCACGATGTTCTTCACCTGCTGCGTCGCGTCCATCTTGCACACCAGCAGGGCGTCGCCCGCGTCGACGACCGCGAGGTCCTGCACACCGACGAGGACGATCAGCTTGCCCTTGGCGCGCACGTAGGACCGGCTCGTGTTGTGGACGATCACGTCGCCCTCGACCGCGTTGCCGGCCTGGTCCTTCTCGCGGACATCGTAGACGGCGCGCCAGTCCCCCACGTCGCTCCAGCCGAACGAGCCGGGGACGACCCAGGTGTTCATGCCCGGCGCGGCGGGCTCCATCACGCCGTAGTCGATCGAGATCTTCGGTGTTGTGCGGAAGGCTTCGTCGACGGCGGCCTGGACGGCAGCCGCATCGCCTGAGCGGACGGCTTCTTCGACCGGGACGAAGGCGGCGTGGACCTCGGGGAGGTGCTCCGCTAGCTGGTCGAGGATCGAGTCGGCGCGCCAGACGAAGATGCCGCTGTTCCAGAGGAAGTCGCCGGAGTCGAGGAAGCGCTCGGCGGTGGCGAGGTCGGGCTTCTCGGCGCAGGTGCGGACGACGTAGGCCTCGGGCTTGTCGGCCTTGCCCTCGGAGGCGTCGTACTGGAGGTAGCCGTAGCCGGTCTCGGGGTAAGTGGGCTCGATGCCGACCGTGATGAGCGCGCCGGGGTCGGCCGCTTTGGCGATGCTCGCCTCCAGGACTTCGTGGAAGGCGGGTACGTTGTGGATCGCGTGGTCCGCCGAGAGGATGATCATTACCGCGTCCGGATCCTGGGCGCGGAGCGTGGCGGCGGCGAAGGCGATGGCCGGGGCCGTGTTGCGAGCCATCGGCTCGGCGAGGATGTTCGCCGGGGGGACGGCCGGGAGGTGCCGCTGGGTCTCCTCCACCGAGCGCTGGTTGGTGACGACGTAGACCTGCTCCGGCGGGACGAGCGGCTGGAGGCGGGCGAAGGTGTTCTGGATCAGCGAGGCCTCGTTGAAGACGTCGAGGAACTGCTTCGGCGTGCGCTGCCGGCTGCGCGGCCACAGCCTGCTGCCGACGCCGCCGGCCATGATTACTGCGTAGATCGCCATGCCTCGTGGGGGGAGAATTAAGACGGGTAAGGAGAGGGCCGACAAGATAAGGGACACCGCGCGTCGGAACGCGACAGCGGTGTTACGCCTGCGCTTCCCGCTGCCATTCTCCGCCTGATCTTCCTTTGGCACTCACTCTGGCGACGGGTAGTTTGGGGACGTGCTTGACTACCCTCATCACTCTACTACGAGAGGCACGAGGTCGCCTGCGTGCGCGCAGGCCCTCCACTTCTGACCGCACCTGCACCTGCTATGAAAATCGGAGTCATCGGTACCGGCTATGTCGGCCTCGTCTCGGGCGCGTGCTTCGCCGAGATGGGCAACGACGTCATCTGCGTGGACATCGACGAGCGTAAAGTCGAGAAGCTGAGCCGAGGTGAGCTGACCCTCTTCGAGCCCGGCATCGAGCGCTTCCTCGAACGCAACCTCCGCGAGGAGCGCCTGACCTTCACCACGAACCTCGCCGACGCCGTCGAGGCCGCAACCATCCTCTTCCTCGCGCTCCCGACGCCGCCCGGCGAGGACGGCTCGGCCGACCTTTCCTACGTCCTCGGCGTTGCCGGCGACATCGCCGACCTCCTCAAGGCTAACGACTGGGGCTACCGCGTGATCGTCGACAAGAGCACGGTGCCCGTCGGGACCGCCGACAAGGTGACCGAGATCATGGAGCAGCGCGGCCTGACGGCGGGCACGGACTTCAACGTCGTCTCGAACCCCGAGTTTTTGCGCGAGGGCGTCGCCGTCGAGGACTTCATGAAGCCCGAGCGCGTCGTGATCGGCACCGACAGCGAGCAGGCCGCCGAACTGATGACGCAGCTCTACGAGCCGTTCGTCCGCTCCGGCAACCCCATCATTGTGATGGACGAGAAAAGTGCCGAGATGACGAAGTACGCCGCCAACTCGCTCCTGGCGACCAAGATCACGTTCATGAACGAGATCGCGAACGTCTGCGAGCGCGTCGGCGCGGACGTGGACAAGGTGCGCCACGGCATCGGGACCGACAGCCGCATCGGGCCGAAGTTCCTCTACGCCGGGATCGGCTTCGGTGGAAGCTGCTTCCCCAAGGACGTGCAGGCCCTCGCCCGGACCTCGAACGAGAACGACTACTCGTTCGAAATCCTCGAGTCCGTCCTCCGCGTCAACGACCGGCAGCGCGGCCTGATGGCCGAGCGCGTGGTCGAGCACTTCGGCGGCGACGTCTCGGGCAAGCGCTTCGCCGTCTGGGGCCTGGCCTTCAAGCCCAACACCGACGACGTGCGCGAGGCCCCGGCCCACGTCATCATCCGCGCCCTCACCGAGCGCGGGGCCGAGGTCGTCGCCTTCGACCCCGAGGCCATCGAGACGACGCGCGACGTGCTCGGCGAAGGCGACCTGGGCAGCGGCTCGGTCTCCTACGCCGCCGACTCGTACAGCGCCCTCGTCCGCGCCGACGCGCTCCTGATCTGCACCGAGTGGCCCGAGTTCCGCCGCCCGGACTTCGAGCGGATGCAGCGCCTGCTCGCCGAGCCGCTGATCTTCGACGGGCGCAACCTCTACGACACCGACCGCATGGCCGAGGCCGGCTTCGAGTACCACTCCGTCGGCCGCCCGTTCGTGGCCCCCAGGCGCGACGCGGTCGCGCAGAACGGCCAAGCCTGATCCGGAAGACAAAGGACGGAGGACAGAAGACAGGTTTCTGTTCGCTGTCCTCCGTCTTCTGTCCTCTGTAATCTGACCCCATGCCCCGTACGCTCATCACCGGCGGTGCCGGCTTCCTCGGGTCCCACCTCTGCGACCGCTTCATCGCCGAGGGCCACGAGGTCGTCTGCATGGACAACTTCATCACGGGCAACCCCGACAACGTCGCCCACCTCGTCGGGCACGAGCGGTTCGAGATCGTGCGCCACGACGTGTCGACCTACGTCTACGTCGCGGGCGACCTGGACTACATCCTCCACTTCGCCAGCCCGGCCTCGCCAATCGACTACCTCAAGCTGCCGATCCAGACGCTGAAGGTCGGCGCGCTCGGGACCCACAACCTGCTCGGCCTCGCCAAGGCGAAGGCGGCGCGTTTCCTGCTCGCGTCCACGAGCGAAGTCTACGGCGACCCCGAGGTGCACCCGCAGCAGGAGACCTACTGGGGCAACGTCAACCCGGTCGGCTTCCGCGGGGTCTACGACGAGGCCAAGCGCTTCGCTGAGGCCATGACGATGGCCTACCACCGGGTCCACGGGGTCGAGACGCGGATCGTCCGCATCTTCAACACCTACGGCCCGAGGATGCGCCTCGACGACGGGCGGGCCTTGCCGGCCTTCATGGGCCAGGCCCTGCGCGGCGAGCCGATCACCGTCTTCGGCGACGGCAGCCAGACGCGGTCCTTCCAGTTCGTGGACGACCTGGTCGAGGGCATCCACCGGCTCCTGATGTCCGACGAGGCGGAGCCGGTCAACATCGGCAACCCGGACGAGTTGTCGATCAAGGCGTTCGCCGAAGAAGTCGTGGCGCTCACCGGCTCGGACTCGGCGATCACCTACCAGCCGCTCCCGGCCGACGACCCCCAGGTCCGGCAGCCCGACATCACGAAGGCCCGCGAGGTCCTCGGCTGGTCGCCCCAGGTGGACCGTGCCGACGGGCTGCGCCGCACGCTCGACTACTTCCGCGAGGCGGTCGCCGAGCAGGCCACGGCCTGACAGAGCGGAAGAGCGGAGGGTGAGAAGAGCGGAAGAGGATCAGGATTCGCCGCGGAGGCGTGGGGTGCCGCCACGCTATCTTCCTCGCTTTTGCTCCTCCCCACGTCCGCTCTCATGAAAGGCATCATCCTCGCCGGCGGGGCCGGCACCCGGCTCTACCCGCTGACGCTCGCCGTGAGCAAGCAGCT
Source organism: Bacteroidota bacterium (assembly GCA_038746285.1). Lineage (NCBI taxonomy): Bacteria > Pseudomonadati > Bacteroidota > Bacteroidota bacterium. The sequence goes on along the minus strand of JBCDKT010000002.1, from coordinate 67,772 downwards.
CATGCCGGTCTACGACAAGCCCCTGGTCTACTACCCGCTCTCGACCCTGATGCTGGCGGGCATCCGCGAGGTCCTCGTCGTCTCGACGCCCCGCGACCTCCCGCTGTTCGAGCGGCTCCTCGGCGACGGTGCGTCCTGGGGTATGGTCTTTTCCTATGCTGAGCAGCCCGCGCCGAAAGGCATCGCCGAGGCGTTTCTGCTCGGCGAGGACTTCATCGGCGGCGACGGGGTGGCGCTCGTGCTCGGCGACAACATTTTCTACGGGCAGGGTCTCTCGGGGCGGCTCCAGCGCGCCGCGCAGCAGGCCGAGGGCGCAACCGTCTTCGGCTACCGCGTCCGCGATCCTGAGCGCTACGGCGTCGTCACGTTCGACGACACCGGCCGGGCCATCGACATTACCGAGAAGCCGGCGCGCCCGACCTCCAACTACGCAGTGACGGGGCTGTATTTCTACGACAACGCCGTCGTGGACATCGCCCGCACCCTCGCGCCTTCGGATCGGGGCGAGTTGGAGATCACCGATGTCAACCGGGCCTACCTGGAGCGCGGCGATCTCCGCGTAGAAACGCTGGGACGGGGGACGGCGTGGCTCGACACGGGGACGCACGCGGCGCTGCTCGAAGCGGCCCACTTCATCGAGGTCGTCGAGAGCCGGCAGGGGCTGAAGATCGCCTGCCCCGAGGAGGTGGCCTACCGGATGGGCTACATCGACGCCGCCCGGCTCGAAGCGCTCGCCGAGCCCCTCGCCAAGAGCGCGTACGGGGAGTACCTTCTAGGGCTGTTGTAAACGCCGAGTGACGAGCTACGAACGACGAGTGAACGTCCCGTTCGCCGTTCGCTGCTCGACGCTCGTAGCTATCCCCGGCCGCTGCGCTGACGACTGTTCCACTGTCCGTCGTCTCCGAGACGAATGACCACGACTGAAACACACCTCCCCGGCCTGCTCCTCTTCGAGCCGCGCGTGTTCGAGGATGCGCGCGGGGCCTTCCGCGAGTGCTACCACGCCGACCGGTACCGGGCGCACGGCCTCGACGCGGACTTCGTGCAGGACAACCTCTCGCGCTCGAAGCGAGGCGTGCTGCGCGGACTGCACTTCCAGAAGCGGTATCCGCAGGGCAAGCTGCTCTGGGTCGTGCGCGGCACCATCTTCGACGTGGCCGTCGACCTGCGGCCGGGGCCGACGTTTGGGCAGCACGTCGCCGTTGAACTATCCGAGGCGAACGGGCGGCAGCTCTGGGTCCCGCCCGGCTTCGCGCACGGCTTCTGCGCCCTCTCCGACCAGGCCGATGTGTTCTACAAGTGCACCGACCTCTACCGCCCCGACGACGAGGGCGGCCTCCGCTGGGACGACCCCGCCTTCGGCATCGACTGGCCCATCGCCGAGCCGATCCTCTCGGACCGGGACCGGCAGCATCCGACGCTCGCCGAGCTAGAGCCGGAAGACCTGCCCCACGTCGAGGGTGTGCTGACGGGCGCGCCGTGACCGTTCTCGTTACCGGAGCAGGTGGTCAACTCGGGCGCGAGCTGGTGCGGGCCGGCGGGGACCGGGTCATCGGGCTGACGCGCGCCAGGTTGGACATCACCGACCGCGAGGCGGTGCGCCAGGCGATGGAGATGCATGCGCCGACAGTCGTCCTCAACGCGGCGGCCTACACGGCGGTGGACCGCGCCGAGTCGGAGCCGGAGGCCGCCTTCGCTGTCAACCGCGACGGCCCGGCGTACCTGGCCGACGCCTGCGCCGAGGCGGGCATCCCGCTCCTCCACGTCTCGACGGACTACGTCTTCGACGGGACGAAAGGCGCGCCCTACACGGAGGACGACAAGGCGAACCCGCTCGGGATTTACGGACAGAGCAAGTGGGCCGGCGAGGAGGCCGTCCGCGCCCGCCTCGACCGGCACGTCGTCCTCCGCACGAGCTGGGTCTTCAGCGCGCACGGGCACAACTTCGTCAAAACGGTGCTTCGCCTCAGCCGCGAGCGCGATGCCCTGCGCATCGTCGCCGACCAGCACGGCACCCCGACCGCCGCCGCCGACCTCGCCCGCGCTGCGTTGCAGATCGCCGAGCGTCTCGCCACCGACCCGGATGCACCGCACGGAACGTTTCACTTCGCCGGGATGCCTGCGACGACCTGGCACGGCCTCGCCGAAGCGGTCGTCGAAGAAGCCCGGCGGCACGGCTCGGTCCGCGCCGAGCGCGCCGAGCCGATCCCGACGAGCGCCTACCCGACCCCAGCCCGTCGCCCGGCCGACGCCCGGCTCGACACGTCGTGCCTGACCGACGTCTGGGGTATTGCCCCACCGTCCTGGCGCGACGCCCTGCGCGAGGTGGTGGCCGCATGTATGGAGCCTGCGAGGTAGCGCCGCGTATCTTCCTGCCCAACCTTTCTCTCCGATCTCATGCCCTTCGTCCTCGCCCAAGCCACCGACGTGCCGGTCGGCATAGGCCTCGAATGGATGCCGGTGGCCAGCATCATCGTGCCCATCGTCCTACTCCTCGCCATCGTCTGGTACGGCAGCCGCAGCACCGTCTGAGCAGCGCGCGTCGCGTTATCGCGCCTCGGGGCCTGATAACTTCCCATTCGTGCCGATAATCATGGGCTCTACCGCACTGCGCTTTGCCATCCCTGCAATCGTTTCGGATCGAAGAACCACTGGACCAACTGAGCACGGGCGCGGTCGAGGTCCTCGTCACGATGGACGACGGAAGCGAGCGGTGGTGCTTCTTCTTCGATCCCGGCCGGCTGGCGCTCGTCGGCGACTTGGTCGAGGGAACGGAGGTGAGGCTCCACCTCGGCGTCCGGCACATGATCGTGGTGTCGAAGCTTAGCGAGGAGGTGATCGAGCGGGTGCTGCTCCAGTTGGATGGCAGCGGGGATTTGCTCAACCACACTCTTGCCATTTCCTTCCGTGCGGTAGAACCCACCACTACAGGCCGACGTGAGGCGTGAGAGTGGTGGGTTCTCTGTAGCGTCGGCACCTACGTTGCTTGCCCGAACCCCGTGAGCTCGCGCGGCTGAGTGGCCTTTGCTCTGTTGAGAAGCTGTAAGAAGGGGTCATCCCGAGCGAAGTCGAGGGATCTCTAGTGGGTCCAACTGTGGCCTCATCAGAGATCTCTCCACTCGCTGCGCTCGGTCGAGATGACATAGAGAGAGCTTCTCAACGGAGCAAGTGGCCTTCTGTTCATACGGCCTTGAGACAAGGGCGCCGCATCGTTTATGAACCGCCCTCGTCTTTCGTTGGCTGTATGCCTCACCAGCCCCATGTCCCCGGCGCGCCCTTGAACGGGCCGACGACCTTCGAGGTGATCCATCCGCCGTAGAAGTCGCCCTCCTGCGCCTGCACGCGCTCGTCGCCAATCCAGCAGGCGTCCATCCGGCTCGGATAGAACGCGAGGTGGTCCTTGAGGTCGGCGTAGCGCGGGGCGGGCTCGGGGTAGCTCCAAGCGGCGGCAGCCGCGCGCTGCCCGTTCACCTCGACATCGAAATAAACTGCGCGGCCTTTGAACTCGCAGCCGCTCGTGCGGGCCGTCCGGGTGAGGAACTCTAGGCGGATGTCGTCCGGCGGGAGGTAGAGCGTCGGCGGGTGGCTCGTCTCCAGGATGCGGAGCGCGCGCGTGGTGTCGGCAATCGTCTCGCCGCCGAATTCGACGCGGACGCGCTCGGCGACCGGTTCGAGCGCGGGCGGACGGGGGTAGTCCCAGACGGACTCTTGGCCGGGGCCGGGTTCGATGCGACGGGTCATGACAGAAGGGGGAGCAGGGGGTGGAGGACGCCGGTGGGTCTGGTTCCATGCGTCAGCCTCGGCGTGGGTGGCGAACCGGAAGACGCCCCGAGGGGCAGCGCGCGCGCCGAGGAGCTGGCCCGCCGTGCGCTGGAGTCGGTCGAAGCGGTCCCAGTAGGGGGGCAGGTTGCGCCCGCCGAGCCCTTTCATCGAGTCGGCCATCGGTTTGGGGGAGCGTGTCTCAGAGCAACGAGCAGCGCGGGGCCGCGTTCCGAAGGCGCGCTCAGATACTCGCGGCTTGGAGGACGAGTGGAACCACGAGAACGCCCGCCCGTGCTATCTGTAATACACCGTCATACAGCTCTGTATACAACTCCGTGGTGCCATGACTTCAGCCGTCACCGTCCGCCTCGACCAGGACCTCGAACAACTTCTCGACGATGTCACCCGGCGTTCGGGGCGGAGCCGGAGCGAAGTGGTCCGCGACGCCCTCCGGCGGCAGCTTGCGCTCCTGGCGTTCGAGGGACTGCGCGAGCAGGTGATGCCGTTCGCCGAGGCGCGCGGCTACCTGACCGACGAGGATGTCTTTCGCGATGTCTCGTGAGGGTCTTCCTCGACACGAACGTGCTCGTGAGCGGTTTCGCCACGCGAGGGCTGAGCGCGGATGTTGTCCGGCATGTCATGGCCGAGCACGATCTGGTTCTGGCCGAAGTCGTGCTGACCGAGCTTCGGCGCGTGCTGCTTGACAAATTCGGTCTTCCCGCAAGGCGAGTTGGCGAAATCGAAGTCTTACTCCGACGGTACCCGGTCGAACCAAGGCCGACAGAGCCGACCGGGATCGAAGTGCGGGACATAGACGACGCTTGGGTGCTGGCCTCGGCGCTGGCAGCGGAAGCCGAGGTGCTCGTCACGGGAGACAAGGACTTGCTGGACGTGCAGGACGAGGTGGATGCTCTGCGCATCCTGACCCCCCGCGCGTTCTGGGAAGCAGTACGTGGCTGAGGTCAGGCGCTCGCGGCTTCGAGCTTGGCGGCGGCGTCTTCCCAGCGCTTCATCAGGTCCTTTAGCTCGGCCTCGACCTCGCCGAAGGCGCGCATGGTCTCCTGGAAGGCCTCGGCCTGCTGGTAGAACGCCGGGTCGGCGAGCTTGGCTTCGAGCGCGTCTTTCTCCTCCTCCTTCGCCGCGACCTCGTTCTCCAGCTTCTCGACGAGGCGAGCGAGCAGCTTCGGGTCCTCAATCGTGCCCGGCTTCTTGCCGTTCTGCATCGCCTGGTAGAGCCGGTTGCGCTCCTCGGCCTCGCGGCGCTTCTGCTCCTTCGTTTTCTTGCCGCCCGACGGCTTCGGCTTCGAGGCGGCGGGCCGTGGCGGCGCGCTGGCCTGCCCATCGCCTGAAGCGCTGGTCGGTTGCCCCTGCTTCTCGCGCTGCCAGACGAAGTCGGAGTAGCTGCCGTCGTAGACCCGCAGCCCGCGGTGGTCGACCCACCACACACTCGTCACGATCTGGTCGAGGAAGTGGCGGTCGTGGCTGACGACGACGAATGTCCCGGCGTACTGCCGGAGCGCCTCGACGAGGACGGCTTTGCTCGCCATGTCGAGGTGGTTCGTCGGCTCGTCGAGGATGAGGAAGTTGGCGGGGGAGAGGAGCGTCCGGGCGAGGGCGAGGCGGGAGCGCTCGCCGCCGGAGAGCACGCCGACCGTCTTGAACACGTCGTCGCCCTGGAACAGGAACGCGCCGAGGAGCGACCGAAGCTCGGTCTCGGTCTGCCCGCGCGAGACTTCCCGCAGGGCGTCGAGTGCCGTCAGGGTGTGGCTGATGGTGTCGGCCTGGTGCTGGGCGAAGAACGCGGGCTGGACCTGGTAGCCGACCTCGCGGGTCCCCTCGAACGGCTCCTGCCCGTCGAGAATTCTGGCGAGCGTCGACTTGCCCGCGCCGTTCTTCCCGATGAGGGCGATCTTGTCGCCGCGCTCGACGAGCAGCGGGCCGGCGTCATCGAAGACCTCGATCGTGCCGCCCTCGGGGTTGGGGTAGGTCTTCGAGAACGAGGACACGTCGAGGACGGACCGGCCGGAGCGCGGCGGCTCGGGGAAGCGGAAGTGGATCGCGGCCTCCTCGCTCGGCGGCGGGGCGATGCGCTCCATCTTCTCCAGCATCTTGATCCGGCTCTGCGCCTGCGAAGCCTTCGTGGCCTTCGCCCGAAAACGCTCGACGAACCGCTCCATCTGGGCGATCTCGCGCTGCTGGTTGTCGTAGGCCGCCTGCTGGAGCGCCCGCCGCTCCTTCCGCTCTTCTAGATAGAAAGCATAGTTGCCCGCGTACTCCGTCGCCTTGCCCGCGTAGAGCTCGGCGATGCTCGTCACCATTCGGTCGAGGAAGTAGCGGTCGTGCGAGACGAGGACGACGGCCCCGGGGTAGCTCTTGAGGTAGCCTTCGAGCCAGTCGATGGACTCGATGTCGAGGTGGTTGGTCGGCTCGTCCAGGAGGAGGACCGACGGGTTCTGGAGGAGGAGCCGGGCAAGCGCGACGCGCATCCGCCAGCCGCCGGAGAACGTCCGCAGCGGGCGCTCCATGTCGTCGGCCTCGAAGCCCAGCCCGGAGAGGACCGACTCGGTCTTGGGCCGGATCAGGTGGCCCTCCATCCGGTCGAGGTCGGCCTGCGCGCGCGTGAGGCGCTCGACGCGCTTCATGTAGGCGTCGGAGGCGTGGTCTGCGCCGTCGGTGTTCATCGCCTCCAGTTCCCGCGTCAGGTCCTCGACGGCCCGCTCGGCGTCGAGCACGTCCGAGAACGCGCCCAGCGCGGCGTCGAGGACGGTCGTCTCGCCCGGCATCTCCTGCACGTCCTGCGTGAGGTAGCCCACCGTCGTCCCGCCCTCGAACGAGACCTCGCCCCCGTCCACCGGCTGCGACCCCGCGATCGCCCGGAGGAGCGTCGACTTCCCCGCCCCGTTCGGCCCGACAAGGCCCGTGCGGACGCCCGGCCGGACGGCCCACGTCAGCCCGTCGAGCACGACCTGCCCGCCGAAGGCGACCGAGACGTTCGTGAGGTAGATCATGTCGAGTGGCGAGCTACGAGTGTCGAACGACGAATGAGGAGTAACTGCGGACCGGGTGAGGTCTTCAGCGGGAGAGGCCGACCCGAAGGCGAGCAGCAAGGTGGCGGAGCCGGCCGAGGACGCTGCGCGCGCCGAGGCCGTAGCCGTAGCGCGAGACGGTGCCCTCGCCGAGGTGGAAGACGTAGTCGTTGACCGGAAACGGGTGCAGCCCCAGACCGCGCTCGGCGGCGGCGATCTCGTTGGCGAGGCAGGGCGCGCCGTGCTTCGCAAAGGGCGGGAGGGTAAGGTACGGGGCGGTGCGGACGAGCGCGCACTTCGGGTGCACGTAGGTGTACGCCCGCTCGGAGGAGGTCTCGGCGAGGTCGAAGCCGCCTTCGCTCACGCGGTGGACCTGCCCGACCATGTAGGCGTCGTGCGCCTCCGCCTCCGCGAGCATGGCCTCCAGAAAGCCGCCCCGGTAGGCGATGCAGTCGGAGTCGAAGACGAGCGCCCAGGGCGTGCCGAGGTGACGGATGCCGGCGTCGAGGCCGGGGCCGTGGTGGAGGTTCTCACCCGGTTCGAGGAGGTCGACGGGCGGAGCCTCGGCGGCGAGGCGGCGAAGCTGCTCGGCCGAGTCGTCCGGCGAGGCGTTCTCCACGACCGCGATGCGGAGGGCCGGGTAGTGACTCCGCAGCGACCACACCGCCGCCCGCGTCAGGTCCGGCGTTCCGTAGTTGACGACGACCGCGCCGACCCTGTTGAGACCGGCCGGATCGGGTGCGGACGCAGGGGGCGTGGCCGAATCGGTCATACAGCGTGTCTGGAGCTACCCGGTGCCCGGCTCAGTACGCGTTCTCGTGGACGAAGCCCTTGAACAGCGTCAGGAAGACGATCTTGATGTCGAGCCAGAGCGACCAGTGCTGGATGTAGTAGAGGTCGCACTCGATCCGCTTCTCGATCGACGTGTCGCCGCGCCAGCCGTTGACCTGCGCCCAGCCCGTAATCCCGGCCTTGACCTTGTGGCGGAGCATGTAGTGCGGCACGCGGTCCTTAAACTCGTCGATGAAGACCGGCCGCTCCGGGCGCGGCCCGACGACCGACATGTGGCCGAGGAGCACGTTGAGGAACTGCGGCAGCTCGTCCAGGCTCGTCCGGCGGAGGAACGCGCCGACCGGCGTCGCCCGGCTCTCGCCGGACTTCGCCCACACCGCGCCGCTCGCGGCCTCCGCGTTGACGGGCATCGAGCGGAACTTCAGCATCTCGAAGCAGCGTCCGTTGAGGCCCATCCGCTCCTGCCGGTAGAACACCGGCCCCGGCGACGACAGCTTGACGGCGGCGGCGATCACGAGGAAGACCGGCGCGAGGAGCGTGAGCACCGCGAGCGAGAACGCGATGTCGGCCCCGCGCTTGACCACGCGCCGGAAGTCGAACGGCGTCTCGTCGATCAGGTGGATCACCGGCAGCCCGTCGATGTCCGAGACCCGGCTGTTGAGGATCATCTCGAACTGGAAGAGGTCGGGGACGAGGCAGACGTGCGCGAGGCGCGTCGCCGCGTCGTCGATCAGGCGCTCGACCTTGCCCGCCGCCCACGACGGGAGGCAGACGTAGACGAGGTCGACGGTCTGACCCCGGTCCTTGAGGTCGTCCATCACCGCGACGAAGTCGTCCACCGTCCCGAGCACGCCCGGCGTGCCGGCCTTCTCGTCGTCGAGAAAGCCGACGACCTCGAAGCCCATCCAGGGGTACTGCCGGAACGCGTTCGCCAGCCGCTCCCCGGCCCGCCCGGCCCCGACCACGAGGACGCGGCGGAGGTTGTGGCCCCGGAGCCGCGCCCGGCGCAGGGCGGCGTAGATCGAGAGCCGCAGCAGGATCAGAAAGGCCGAGGTCAGCACCCCGAAGGCCAGCATGTGCAGGCGCGAGAACGAGAACTCGCGGTAGAAGAACACCGCCGCCACCGAGGCGAAGAGGCCGAGTGTCACCGCCCGCGCCACGGCGAAGACGACGAGGGGGAGGCGCTGCGCCCGGCGGGTCTGGTAGAGCCCGGACAGCAGAAAGACCGCGCCCCAAATCACGAGGACGGCCGGCACGTAGCCGAGGTAGCGCTCCAGCGGGATCCACTCCGGCGGGGTCAGCAGTTCGAACCGGAGCACCCACGCCAGCGTCCACGCCAGGGCGATCAGGACGAGGTCGGCGGCGAACAGGAGGCGTTGCAGCAGGCGGCTACGCTCTTTGAGCATCGTACAGGTCGGAGAGACTTAGAAGCGTTCGGTAGCCAATCTCTGCATAGGCAGCGCTGAGGGGAGAGGGGGACGGGCGCGGAAAAATGATGCGGGAATATAGCACCACCGCGGGGAAGGGGAGGGAATCGGTGGAGAAAGGGGCGTGGAGAGCGGGGAAGGCTGACCCCCCGCCGCGCTTGCACCTGCTCCGGGACGTATCCCTTCGCAGGAGGCTGCACGCGGCTGTCTCCCTTGTCAAGAGCAAGACCGTCGCCTTCCAGGACTATGGCCTTCTTTGCCTATCTGTCATTCCCGCGCAGGCGGGAACCCATAATCACCTCCCGGCCCGGCATCCCCTCCGGTGGGACCGCAGAATCGACCACCGCCGCGTAGAGGTCCTCCCACGCCGGGTTCGCCTCGCGGACCAGTCGGAGCTTCCACGCTCGCCGCCACTTTTTCAGGCGCTTCTCGCGCTCGATGGCGTCGCGGATGTTGTCGTAGCGCTCGAAGTAAACGAGGCGGTGGACGCCGTAGCGACGGGTGAACCCCTCGGCGAGATCGTTCCGGTGCTCCCAGACGCGGCGGGCGAGGTGGCTCGTCACGCCGATGTAGAGCGTGCCGTTGGGGCGGCTGGCGAGGAGGTAGACGAAGCCGGGGCGTGGCACGGTGGGGCGTAGCATGGATCCCCGCCTGCGCGCTGGTGGGGATAGGTTTGCACAAACTACTTCGCCCCCAACAACAACGTCATGGGCTTACTCCGCTGCTGCGCGGTCCCACGAAGGTGGGAATCCAAGCAACGGTGGGTATAGATTCCCGCCTTCGCGGGAATGACGCATATCGGGGTTGGGGGTGTAGAATCGTTTCCTTCTGTGAACACCCCAGCCCTGGCAGCGCCTGCGCAGGGATGACGGGGGAGAGCTATGGCTCGGGAAAATAGGTAAATGTAGCGGCTCCTCCTGTCAAACGGGGGTCCGAAAGGGCTGCGCACCGTTGCGAGGCGCTACCGCACGAGCGTCAGCGGCTGCGTCGCGCGGTACCCACCGGCTTCCAGGCGCACGAGGTACGTCCCGCTCGCCCGCCCGGCCGCCTCGAACGACGCCGTGTGCCGACCCGCTGGCAGCGGCCCGTCGACGAGCACGGCCACCTCGCGCCCGGCAGCGTCGTAGACCACGACCCGGACGGCCGCGGCCTCGGGCAGCGAGAAGCCGACGGTGGCGACGCCTGCGAACGGGTTCGGGTAGACCGCCTCCAGCACGAACGCCTCGGGGAGTGTGTTGTCTGTCGGTTCGGCGTCCGTGGTGGGGCAGATGTCATCGAGGACCTGCTGCGGGCTGTTGCACTGTCCATCGGGGTCATTCTCCGCGATGGTAATGTTGTCATCGATGCCGGAGAAGGTAGGCGGATCGCCGGAGATGAGGCCAGCGAGGCCACACGAGCACTGGCGCAGCGCGGCGTTGAACTCGATGAGTAGGTTGCGGCCGATGGAGTCGAGGTTGTCGAGTCCGTCGAGCGAAGTGAGCGCGGCGTTGCCTCTGATGTCGAGGTCTTCGCCGAGGGAAGAGAGGTTGCCGAGTGCGTCTAGCGATGTAAGCGAGGCGTTGCCAATGATTATGAGGTCTTCGTCGAGGGAAGAGAGGTTGCTGAGTCCGTCGAGCGTGGCGAGCGCGTCGTTGATATCAATGAGTAAGCCTCCGCCGACGGAGGTGATGTTGTCGAGCCCATCGAGCGAAGCGAGCGCGTCGTTAAGAGAGATGCGGAGGTTTCCGTCGACGGAGGCGATGCCGTCGAGTCCGTCGAGCGAGGCGAGCGCGTCGTTTTCGGAGATGTTGATGTCTCCACCGACGGAGGCGAGGTTGGAGAGTGGAGACAGATCTGTGATGCTCGTATTATCCAAGAAGCCAGCGATAAATAGGTTGCCGGTCACCTCAGCGCAGTCGAAAGCGTCGACCTCAGCCTGCGTTTCGAGCGTGATGTCGCCGTTGCACACCTGCGCGGCGACAGGATCAGCAGTGCAGGCGAGGAGGGCAAGGAGAAAGCCGAGGAATCGCGTCATGAACAGTAGTCGTCGAGAGTATCAGCGAAGAAAGCGAGCGGCCGAAAGTGCGACGCGCCGGGCACGGACGGCCCCCTGTCCTCTCCACGCCGAACCAACCTTTCTCGCTCTCCACGCCGAACCTATTCACCCCTCGGCTTTCTCCGCGAGCGCCTCGGGCAGCGGCTTGAGCTTGTGTGGGTGCGTGGCCCGGATGAGCGCCCGGGCGAGGGCGTTCGTCGAGTCGATGATCGGGATACCCTCGAACGCCGGCTCGGGGACGGCGAGGGGTAGCTCGGTGCAGCCGAGGACGACGGCGTCGGCCCCGCGCGCGTGGAGGTGGCGGATGCCGTCGAGGAGGCGGCTCCGGGCCTCGTCGGTCGGCGGGTCGCTCTGCGCCTTGAGGCCCCACGTCTCGTCGAAGATCACCGGGTTCAGGTACTCGTCCTGGTAGGTCCATTCCGGTTGCACGCCCTCCAGCCCGACCGCCTCTAGGGCCAGCGAGTGCAGCCGCCCCTGCAGCGACGAGTTCGTGGCGAGCACGCCCACGCGCCGGATGTCGGCGTCGCGCCGCAGCGCGGCCTCGGCGCAGGCTTCGATGATGCTGACGAGCCGGATCGCCCGGCCCTCACGCTCCATCGTCTCCAGGAGCGGGTCGTAGATGACGGGCGAGTGAGCGGTGTTGCATGGCATCCCGGCAATCGCGCAGCCGGCGTCGTCCAGCCGCCGGAGCACGTTGAGGAGCGCCGGGACCGGGCTCGGTTGCGACGGGTCGGCGACGAAGGCCGAGCGGTCGGGGAAGTGGCCGGGGTACGAGACCAGTACCACCGGCAGGTGCTCCTGGTCGGTCGAGGCGTCGGTGTTGTCGAAGACTTTCTTGACGAGGTCGAGGCCGGCGTAGGGGCCGAGGCCGCCGACGACGCCGATGGCGTTGCGTTCGTCCATCGGAGAGCGGGGAGAGGAAAGCGGTGGGCCGGTGACGGAAGCGCGTGAAGGCGACGCGAAATCGAGGCGAGGACCGGAGGAATTGGGACGGGGTGGCGGCGCGGCGGGTGGGGCGAGCCCTGCAAACTAGGGTACAGCGGGCGGATGCCGCAGCCCAGGTCCGCCGGAGAGGCATTCGGGGGCCGCAGCGACGTTGACAGCGGGCGGCGCGGATCGCTATTTTTAGAGGTCTATGGAGGCGGGGCGCTCGCGCTCGCCGGCTTCCTGCCCGGTGGTGTAATGGCAGCACAGCAGGTTTTGGTCCTGTTAGTGGGGGTTCGAGTCCTCCCCGGGCAACCGCTCCGCTCCGTCCTCGCCGGCGGGCTTTTTTGTTTCCACCCGCACCCACCTCGTGTTCCCCAACGACCTCCCGATCTCGCTCTTCGCCGGGCGCTCCCACCCGGCGCTCGCCGAGGCCATCGCCCGCGCCTACGGCCAGGAACTCGGCGGCGTCACGATCAAGGACTTCTCCGACGGTGAGATCTACGTCCGCTACGACGAGTCGATTCGCGGGACCGACCTCTTCATCATCCAGACGACGCCGCCGCCGGCGGACAACTGGCTGGAGCTCCTCTTCTTGATCGACGCCGCGAAGCGGGCGAGCGCGGCGCGCGTCACGGCGGTGATGCCATACTTCGGCTACGCCCGGCAGGACCGCAAGGACCAGCCCCGCGTCTCGATTGCCTCGAAGGCGCTCGCTAACGTCCTCACGACCGTCGGCGTGGACCGGGTGCTGACGATGGACCTCCACGCCTCGCAGCTCCAGGGCTTCTTCGACATCCCCGTCGATCACCTCTACGGCTCGGCGGTGCTGATCGAGCACCTGCGCGACCGGACGGCGGAGAACCTCGTCGTCGTCGCCCCGGACGTGGGCTCGCTCAAGCTGGCGCGGGCCTACGCCAAACGCCTCGGCTCCGACCTCGCCCTCATCGACAAGCGCCGGCCGCGCCAGAACGTCGCCGAGGTGATGCGCATCATCGGCGAGGTGGAGGGCAAGAACGTCCTCCTCCTCGACGACATGGTCGACACCGCCGGCACGCTCGTCTCGGCCGCCGAAGCGCTCCTCGACGCGGGCGCGCTCTCGATCGAGGCGGCGGCGACCCACGCGCTCCTCTCCGGCCCGGCCTACGAGCGCATCGAGGCCTCGCCGATCCGCCGCCTGCTCGTCACCGACACCGTCCCGCTCCACCGGACCTCGGACAAGATCGAGGTGATCTCCGTCGCCGACCACTTCGCCGACGCCATCCACCGGATCTACGCCGACGAGTCCGTCTCCACGCTGTTCATTCCGTAACGAACCCGGCCTACGAAGCCACCCATCATGGACGCCATCACGCTCGACGCGCAGCCGCGCGACACCGGCAAACGCGCCACCAAAGCCATTCGCCGCGCCGAAGAGGTGCCCTGCGTGCTCTACGGGCAGCACACCGACCCGGTCCACTTCCGCGTGCCGATCCTCGGCCTGCGCTCGCTGATCTACACCGCCGAGACCCACGTCGTCTCGGTCACGGTCGACGGCGAGTCGCACGACGCGATCGTCAAGAACATCGACTTCCACCCGGTCACCGATGTGCCGATCCACATGGACTTCCTCGCGCTGACGGCGGGCGAGACGCTCGACATGACGGTCCCGGTCGTCACCGTCGGCATCGCGGCCGGCGTCAAGGCGGGCGGCATCCTCTCGCAGCCGCTCAACGAGCTCGAGATCCGCTGCCTCCCGCGCGACATCCCCGGCCAGGTCGAGGTCGACGTCACCGACCTCGAGATCGGCGACTCGGTCCACGTCGCCGTGCTCGAGGTCGAGAACGTCGAAGTTCTGACCGACGAGGCCCGGACGGTCGTCAGCATCACCGCGCCGCGCGCCGAAGAGGAGCCGGAGGAGGAAGACGGCCTCCTGCTCGAAGGCGAGGACGGTGCCGAGGCTGCCGACGGCGAGCAGGCCGAGGCCGCTGCCGACGCCGGGGCCGAAGGCGAGTCCGAAGACAACTGATTCGAGGTCCGAACGACGAGCGGCGAGTGACGAGCCTTTCTCTGGTTCGTCGCTCGTCGTTCGTCATTCGACGCTTGGACAATGCCTCGGGCGAAGCGAATCATCATCGGGCTCGGCAACCCCGGGCCGGACTACGAGGGCACCCGCCACAACGCCGGGTTCATGGTCGCCGACGCCGTCGCGCGCAAGGCCGGGCTCGCGTTCGAGATCGGCGGCGGACCGTTCGCGAGCGCGTGGGGGAGCTACCGCGGGACGCCGCTCGGCGTCGCCAAGCCGCTCGACTTCATGAACCGCAGCGGGACGGCGGCCCGGAAGCTCGTCGCCCTCGCCCGCGTCGAGGTCGAGGACCTCCTCGTGGTCTACGACGACCTCGCGCTCGACCTCGGCCGCGTCCGGCTCCGGCCCGGCGGCTCGGCGGGCGGGCACAACGGCGTGCAGGACATCATCGACCGGCTCAATTCGTCGAATTTCCCCCGTCTGCGCGTCGGCATAGGGTCTAGCTTCTCGCGCGGCCGGCAGGTCGACTACGTGCTCGCGCCCTTCGGCCGCGACGAGCAGCCCGTGATCGAGGACGCCGTAGCGACCGCGACCGAAGCGGCGCTCGCGTTCGTTCGCGAGGGCCTGACGGCGGCCATGAACCGGTACAACCGGAAGTGATGCGTGAGGTCGGGCGTCCTCGGCGACGCCTAACCTCACGCATCGCCCGTTACAACGCGTCATCCAACCCCTTTCCCTCACCCAGAACCACTCTACACATGGACGAGCAACTACTCACCTTCCTCATCCCGATTGCCGGTGCCCTGGCCATTGGCTACGCCTTCATCCGGGCGCAGTGGGTCGGCAAGCAGGACGTCGGGACCGAGCGCATGGCGGAGATCGCCAACGACATCGCCGAGGGCGCGCAGGCGTTCCTGCGCCGCGAGTACCGCGTGCTCTCCATCTTCGTCATCGCCGTGGCGGCGCTCCTGGCCTTCGCCAACATGGGCCGCGCCGACTCCTCGCCGCTGATCGCGCTCTCGTTCATCGTCGGGGCGTTCTGCTCGGCCCTCGCCGGCTTCGTCGGGATGCGCGTCGCCACGAAGGCCAACGTCCGCACCACGAACGCCGCGCGGACCGGCCTCGGCCCGGCGCTCAACGTCGCCTTCGCGGGCGGTCTCGTGATGGGGCTCTCCGTCGTCGGCCTCGGTATCCTCGGCCTCGGCGTGCTCTTCATCGTGTACCAGGGCCTGTTCCTCGACACCTCCAGCACCGCCATGCTCGCCGAGAGCATCGGGACGGTCATCAACGTCCTCGCCGGCTTCTCGCTCGGTGCCTCGTCCATCGCCCTCTTCGCGCGCGTCGGCGGCGGCATCTACACCAAGGCCGCCGACGTCGGGGCCGACCTCGCGGGCAAGGTCTATGAAGGCATCCCCGAAGACGATCCCCGCAACCCGGCGACGATCGCCGACAACGTGGGCGATAACGTGGGCGACGTGGCCGGCATGGGGGCCGACCTCTTCGAGAGCTACGTCGGCTCGATCATCGGGACGATGGTGCTCGGCGCGGCCTTCATCCCGACGCTCGCCGCCGAGGGCGCGATGCCGCTCGGCGCGGTGCTCCTCCCGCTCGTCCTCGCCGCCGTCGGGATCGTGGTCTCGATCGTCGGCTCGTTCTTCGTCAAGGTGAAGGAGGGCGGCAACCCGCAGCGCGGGCTCAACATCGGCGAGTTCGGCGCGGCAGCTATCATGGCCGTCCTGTCGTTCTTCATCATCGGGTTCATGCTCCCGGCCCAGTTCAGCGCCGAGACCCCCATCGTCGGCGCGTTCGAGTACACCTCGCTCAAGATCTTCTTCGCCGTCGTGATCGGCCTCGCCTCGGGCACGGCGATTGGCCTCATCACGGAGTACTACACCGCGACCCACACCAAGCCCGTCACCGGCATCGCCAAGCAGAGCATCACCGGCTCGGCGACCAACATCATCGCCGGCCTCGGGGTCGGGATGTACTCGACCGGCGGCCCGACGCTCGTCCTCGTCCTCGCCATCATCGGGGCGTACTCCTTCGCCGGGCTCTACGGGATCGCGATTGCCGCGCTCGGGATGCTGAGCGTGACCGGGATCCAGCTCGCCGTCGACGCCTACGGACCGATCTCGGACAACGCCGGTGGTATCGCCGAGATGGCCGAGCTCCCGCCCGAGGTCCGCGACCGCACCGACACGCTCGACGCCGTCGGCAACACGACCGCCGCCATCGGCAAGGGCTTCGCGATTGGCTCGGCGGCGCTGACAGCGCTCGCGCTCTTCGCGGCCTTCATGCAGCAGGCCGGGATCGAGGCGATCAACGTCGCCAACCCGATCATCCTCTCCGGCGTCCTCCTTGGCGCGATGCTGCCGTTCGTGTTCTCGGCGATGGCGATGGGTGCCGTCGGCCGCGCGGCCGGCGACATGATCAAGGAGGTCGGTCGCCAGTTCGCCGAGATCCAGGGCCTCCGCGAAGGCACGGCCAAAGCCGACCACAAGCGCTGCGTCGACATCTCGACCGCGGCTGCGATCCGCGAGATGGTCCTGCCAGGTCTCCTTGCCGTGACGGTTCCTGTCATCATCGGGTTCATCGACAAGAACATGCTCGGCGGCTTGCTTGTCGGCGTGACGGTCTCGGGCGTGCTCATGGCGATCTTCCAGTCGAACGCCGGCGGCGCGTGGGACAACGCCAAGAAGCGCATCGAGGGCGGCGTCAGCTTCGACGGCACGACCTACGGCAAGGGCACCGAGGTCCACAAGGCCGCTGTCGTGGGTGACACCGTGGGCGACCCGCTCAAGGACACGTCGGGCCCGAGCCTGAACATCCTCGTCAAGCTGATCGCGGTCGTCGCGCTCGTCATCGCGCCGCTAATTGCTTGAGTTCGGTGAAGGCGGTGGGACAGTAGAGGTTTGACTGTCCCACCGTTTACGGTCTCGACTCACCAACTACAACCGCGCTCCTCTCCATGGGACGAATAGACTTCCTGCTGCTGGCTTTGCTAGGTCTCGGACTCGCAGGCTGCGATGTCTTCGACGAAGACTCCGAGATCAACTCAAACATCGTTGAGGTGCGCCAATGCTGTCCGCAGCACGATCTGTTTGATCGAGGGTACTATGCTTACGTCTCGTGGAGTCGCGATGGGCTTTTCGCGATGAACCCGCTTCGTCGTCTCGTGCTTGATGAAAGCTTCCGCGTTGTGGAGGATAATAGCCTGACCAGCCCTTCTCGGGGTTTCTATGCTCACGCGGCTGAGTCTGGGGAAAGCGTTTTGTACGTCCGCTCGAACTGGGCCGACGGCTCTGCGGGTGCGCTCCACGAGTTCGACACAGCCGCCGGTACCTCGCGCCTCCTCGTTGACTCTACGCGCAACGTCTCCAGCGCCGTCTACCTCCCTGCTGGTCCGCTCGGCGGCGCAGGGAGACTAGTCTATTACGCGTACGGCCACTATTCTCAGACTGGCGGCGATCCCGAGCAAGTACCGGGTTACTATCTCCTCGACCCAGCGACGGGCCGCGACAGCCTCGTGCTCCGGCACACCACGCCACTTGGTCCGTCGGAGACCGTCAACGGCTTCGACCTCAGCCCGGACGGGCGAACGTTGCTCTTTCCGATCTCGCGCGAGCGACAACGCGAAGGATTCGTCGAGAGGCTACCGCCGATAATCGGGCGCTACGATCTCGCGGGGGGGGCAGCAGCGCGGGTGGATACGCTCGGCGTGGCGTTCGATCCGTCGGAGCAGCGGGTCAACGGATTGTGGTTGCGATACAGTCCGAACGGAGACCGCGTACTCTACGTCCACTTCCCTTACGGGGCATGGCGAGCGGCCGGAGCAGCTAACGATGTCTCGGAGGTGGGGGTGTTGGACGCGCAGACGTGGCAGAAGCGCGTGCTCGATGTGAACACGGAGGCGGGGGGGCACTCGGTGCAACTCACGGCGGACTGGAGCCCGGACGGTCGACACATCGCCTATAGTAGCGCGGTCGTAGACCTCCCCGGCAGCGGGGTGAGCGGAGCCTACTCCGTCTACGTCCTCAAAGACGTCAACTGAACCGACAACCGAAAACACAGCAACTGATGATACCTCGTTATACCTTTGCCTTTCTGCTTCTCTGCACTGCCGGTGCTGGCCCGGTCTACGCTCAGGAGGCCGATTCCACTGGATGCACGTTGCCCACCGAAGAACTCGCCGTCGAGATCGAGCACCTCGGCCTCGTGGGCGAGCCGACGGCGGGAAGTACGGTCGAGCTTGAGCTTCGCTATCACGCGCACGTAAGTGGGAACGGCGAGGTCACACTCCGCTTCCCAGGTTCCATCACCCCCGTCGGGTATCAGGGCAGCGAGAGGGTCTTGCGGCAGCCAGTCCAACTCGTCGCAGGACAGACCCGAACAGTGCGTCGTACCATGAGAGTCGAAGGAGTTGGCGGTTCGCTCGTCTCCGTCTCCGTTGCCGCCCTGGATGTTTCGCCTGAGGTGCATCCAAGCGCGTCGCGCTATCTCAGCGTCGAAAGCGAGGCGTCAGAGGCTCGGGTGTACACATGGGATGCGCCCGGTACTGAAGAGAAGCGGACTACGCTAGACCAAGAGCACGTCGTGGATGAAAGCAGCGGGCGCACGACCTACACCATCTCCCTTAGCGGGAAAATTCTCACCCCGACACCTGATCCTGAGTTTGGAGTACGGGGTCTCTACAATGCTACCGTTCGGCTCTATTTCCGTGACTCGTCGGACCCCTTCAGCTACAGCTACCTCTACAAACCCGCCGGCCCTGACGTGCGGCATAAGACGTACGACGACCTCGACGACGAGGGGCGCTTCTCGTTCAACTTTACGCTCAACGGAGATCTCAGCGCGTTCGACCAGATCGTCGTCGTCCCCTCTTCGTTCAGCTACGCCGCCGACATGGTGCCCCCGCCGGGTGGTCTCGCCCTCTATAACATCAACGGCACACTCGTCCGCGCGACGTTCTCGCTAGCCGAGAGCGCGACCTTCCCAATTGACGCCAGCAGTACGACGGTCAGCGGGTATGACGACGCGACGGTAAACATGAACTACGGTGCGATCCTTCGCTACATGGCATTGGCCCGTGACTTTGCCATTACGCGCTACGGAGGCACCCCGCCTTTTTCGCTTCCTCCAGTCCGAGTAAATCTGGAACCAGGCCTGAGTGCACCTGGCAGGTTTTTGCTCTACAATCCGCTGCCTACCGCGCTAATCCAAATCAATCCAGATAACGGCGTCACCTTCGACACGATCGCACACGAGTATGGTCATTATGCGAGCTACAACATGTGGGGACGTGATGCTGTACGGTACGGGCTGCGGGAGAGCTATGTCCGCGAAGGGTGGGCCATTTTCTACTCCTTTGCCACGCGGAACTATGCCAACGATCAGTACGGAGATGACCTCAACGTATTCGATTCTAATCTGGAAAGGGGACCCTTCGATTCGCCGCGCTTCCTCGGGATCAGCTACCGGACGACCGAGCCGGAGAACTCCGCGACGGCTTGCCTTCTGTGGAATCTCTACGATGGCTACAACGGAGGAGCCTTCGAATCTTTCCGATATGATTCTGGTGATAATGACGATGTGAGCGGATATCAACTCCGCCTCTTCGAGACCGTCCGCACAACCGGAGCGTCAATCTTTGACACTGTTGGTGCTCTCGACCTTATGAATGAGTTCAACAATGGGCTAGATGCGGATGTCCAAAATTCTGTCGGACAGGTATATAACTCTATGCTATGCCCAGGCTTCCCGATCATAGAATGTGATTTCGGGGATCCTCCGCCGGCTCCATTGAAGATGCTTGCTCCGCAGGTCAAAAACCTCAGAGGCTCGTCGTCGTCTGGTTCGATAACACTGAGGTGGGAACCGCAGACGTACGCGTCGAGCCCCTTCTATGCGAATGGACCTGCCGGGTACAGGATTTATCGGGGCAGTACACCAGTCGCTACTGTTTCTCCCCAAACAACCTCTCACACTTTCAACGGAGCCGACGGGACGTACTCCATTACGGCATTCAATGAGGCAGGAGAATCGGCCAACCCACCGAGCCGCAACGTGCGACGTTTGAACGTGAGGATCAATGGCCCCGATATTGTGCAGGGCGGACAGACCTATGTCTGGACCGCCGGCGTCAGCGGGGGCAGACCCCCCTACAGCTACGAGTGGGAGTATTTCTATACCTGCAACACCCCACCTCCTGGCTGCGGTGGCACCCGCCCAGTCTGCTTCAGCAAAGGAACTGGTTCCGACGCAAACCTCGCAGTGGAGCAGGATGGTGGCGGTGTCCCCTTCGGCCCGAGCGCCCCGACGTGCAACGCCTGGGTGCAGGCTAGCACTACCTCCTCGCTCAGCAACTTCACCGTCAACGACCATTCTTCGGTCACCGGACTACGCCTGCGCTTGAGCGCCAGAGATAGCGACGGTACACGGAAATCTACCACGAACCAACTCTTCTACAGCCACAGCCGCCCGAGTGAGTCCGAGGTCGAGGTTGAGGCAGGAGCGGGGGCGTCGCCGCCCGAGGCCTACGCGCTCTCGGGCGTCACCCCGAACCCGTCGAGGGGCGAAGCAGTGGTCTCGTTCGCGTTGCCCGAGGCGGCCGAGGTTCGCCTAACGCTCTACGACCTCCTCGGACGTGCAGTCACCGACCTGGCTAAGGGACCGTACGAGGCCGGACACCACGCTGCACGCCTCGATGGGCGTGGGCTGCCCGCAGGTGTTTACGTTGTGCGCCTGACGGCGACGGGAGCGGCCGAGCGCTTCGCCGAGACTTCGCGCGTGACGTTGTTGCGCTAGAACGTCGGAATAGCAAGCCGGAAAGGGTCTCGCCGCCCACCGTCTCACCGGAAGAAGCCCGGTTCTGCTGCGCGCAGGGCCGGGCTTTGTGCGTCAGGCTGGAATGTCCTCGACCCAGAGGAGGCGCGCGGCGCGCGAAGTAGCTTGGAGCGCGTCGTAGAACTTCCGGTCGGCGGTCACGAGGGCGCCGCCGAGCGCATCCGCGAGGGCGAGGTAGAGACAGTCGTAGACGCTACGCTTTGTCTCTATCGCCAGCTCGAAGGCCGGGCCGAGCAGGTCCTGCCACGCGTAGGACTGAAGCGGGAGGGCGTGGACGAGCCGGGCAGCGTCGTGGGCCTCCGCATGGGTGAGGATGCCCCGCCGCTCGTTCTTGGCGACGAGGTTCACCAGTTCGACCTGCACGAAGTCGGGAGCGTGAAGGTCGAAGCCGGGCGCGCGGAGCCGGGCAGCCGCCTCGCTGTGCTCCTCCTCGAAGAGCCACTTCGCAGCTACGCTCGCGTCCACGACGACCAGGCTCACCGGTCCCGGCCCTCCCGGATGTCGGCTGCGCTGTCCGTACCCAGACCGCCGTCGGCCGAAAGCCGGTGGCGAAATGCATCAGCCCGTGCCCAGAAGTCCTCGGCGTCGACGGCGGCAGCCTGCTCAAGGATGCGGCGCGTCTCGGCCTCCAGAGAGCGGTTGCGCGCTTGCGCCCGAACCTTGAGGCGCTCGACCGTATCGGCGCTGAGGTTGCGAATGAGGAGTTGGGCCATGCTGGCGGAATGCTATCGATTTGATAGCGACCAGAACGAGGGGGTAGTCCGAGGGTTCCAACCCCGTCAGCGGACCCGCTCAAGGACGCGTCGGGTCCGAGCCTGAACATCCTCGCGTGGGCTGATCGCCGTCGTCGCGCTCGTCATCGCGCCGCTGATCGCCTGAAGGCGGGGGGCGAGGACGGTTTAGGGTCCTCCTCCGCTGCCCTCTGTCTGCCGTCTCACCGTCCACCGTCTCACCGCACCGCGGGCAATGGCGCGGCGGGACGAGGCGTTCTAGCGGGCGTATCTTGGCCCACTGTTTCCCCGCCCTCTTCGGACACGCCCGACTCCCATGAAAGGGACCCTGATCGACCGGCTGGTCGCCGCCGGTGTCTTCGCCTCCTCGCTCGTGCTCTACCTGATGACCGTCGCGCCGACGGCCTCGTTCTGGGACTCGGGCGAGTTCATCGCGATCGCCGACGGGCTCCAGGTCTCGCACCCGCCGGGTGCGCCGTTCTACATGCTCGTCGGGCGGCTCTTCTCGATGGTTTTCGGGCCGGTCCTCGGCCTCTTCATGGCGTCGGGCTACACGGCGGTCGCCATCAACCTCGTGAGCGTGCTGGCGAGCGCGCTGACGATCCTGCTGACGCACCTCGTAGTCGTCCGCCTCGTCCGCATCTGGCAGGGCACGCCGGACGTGTGGAGCGGGGCCGACCGCCTCGCGGCCCTCGGCGGCGGCGTCGTCGGCGCGATGACCTTTGCCGTGACCGACTCGTTCTGGTTCAACGCCGTCGAGTCCGAGGTCTACGCGCTGTCGATGTTCTTCACGGCGATCGTGGTGTGGCTCATCCTGCGGTGGCGCGAGGAGAAGCTCGAAGAAGAGGCTGCGCTACGGGCGCAGGGCGAGCACCTCTTCGGGCTGAAGTCGGACCGCTACCTCGTCCTGATCGCCTACCTCTTCGGCCTCGCCATCGGCGTCCACCTGCTGAACGTGCTGACGCTGTTCTTCATCGCGCTCGTGGTCTACTTCGCGGAGTTCGACCGCGAGGAGTGGGCGACGGGCAAGCGCTGGCTCGGGATCGTGGCAGCCGGTGCCGCAGCGTCGGTGGTCTTCGTGACGATCTACCCCGGCCTCGTGCAGAAGCTGCCGACGATGGCCGAGGCGTTCGGCCTCGCGCTCACGCTCGTGGTCGTGTTCGGAGCCGTCGTGGGAGCGGTGTGGTGGACCCAGACGCGGCGCAAGCCCGTCGGCAACCTCGTCGCACTCTCCGTCCTGATGCTCTTGATCGGGTACTCGACGTACGCCCTCATCTTCATCCGCTCCGCCGCCGACCCGCCGATCGACGAGAACGACCCGGAGACGACCGAGGCGATTGTCTCCTACCTCAAGCGCGAGCAGTACGGCAACACGCCGCTGCTTAAGGGCGCGACGTTCGACAACGCGACGGGGGCCTTCACGCGCGAGGAAAAGCTCTTCCCGCGCCGCTGGTCGCCCGCGCCGCAGCACGCCCAGGTCTACGCGCAGTACGACTCCGACTTCGAGTTCTTCTGGAAGTACCAGGTCGGGCACATGTACATGCGCTACTTCCTCTGGAACTTCGTCGGCAAGGCGGCAGACACGCAGAACGCGAACTGGGCCTCGGGGCTGGTCCAGACGGCGGACACCGCCGCCGAGGCCCGAACGCCGAGCGAGCGCGCGGGCTACAACGTCTACTTCGGGCTCCCGCTCCTGCTGGGGTTGATCGGCCTCGCGTTCCACTTCGTGCGGGACTGGCGGAGGGCCTTCGCGGTCGCCGTCCTGTTCTTCATCACCGGGATCGGGATCATCGTCTACCTCAACCAGAACCCGATGCAGCCGCGCGAGCGGGACTACTCGTACGTGGCGAGCTTCTTCGCCTACAGCCTCTGGGTCGGGATCGGGGCGACGGGCCTGATTGCGCTCACGGCGGAGGCGCTCCGCGAGAAGGGGCGGAGCCTGCGGCTCGGCCTCGCCGGGGCGATGGCGGCGCTGCTGTTCGTGGCCGTGCCGGGCTGGATGACCGTCCAGAACTACGACGACCACGACCGCTCGGGACGCTACGTGGCCCCGGACTTCGCATACAACATGCTCCAGAGCCTCGCCCCGAACGCGATCATCTTCACCAACGGCGACAACGACACCTTCCCGCTGTGGTACCTCCAGGAGGTCGAGGGCATCCGGCGCGACGTGCGCGTGGCGAACCTCTCGCTGCTCCAGACGCCCTGGTACATCAAACAGCTCAAGAACCAGTGGTCGCGGGACTCTGCCCCGCTCCCGATCTCGTTCACCGACGCCGAGATCGACGCGCTCCAGCCGTCGCTCTGGGAGCCGCGCGACCTCGAGATCCCGGTCGAGAACGTCTCGGCCGAGACGCGCCAGCAGTGGGGCAACCCGACCTCGCTGCCGGCGTCGATGCGGTGGACGGTCCAGGGGCGGCCCTTCGGACAGGGCCGGAACGTGGTCTACGTCAACGACCGGGTCGTGCTCGACATCGTGATCGAGAACGCGCGCCAGGGCTGGCCGCGCCCGGTCTACTTCGCTACGACGGCCGCGCAGGACAGCCAGGTCGACCTCGGCGACTACATGCAAGCCGAGGGCCTGGCAATGCGCGTCGTCCCGATCCAGAACGACGAGCCTGGCGGGCGGGTGGTCCCCGAGGTCCTCCTCGACCGCCTCTCGAAGTTCCGCCTGACGAACCTCGACGACCCCGACGCCTACTTCGACGAGAACGTCCGCAACATGACCGACAACTACCGCTCGTCGGTCTTTGGGCCCGCCGCCGAGGCGCTCGCGCGCCAGGGCCGGACGGAGGAGGCGCGGGCGCTCCTGGGGCGCATCGAGACGGAGATGCCGCTCGAGACCGTGCCCGCCGACTTCGTCTCGCTCTACGTCCTCGCCGAAGCCTACACCGCGCTCGGCGACCGCAGCCGGGTGGTGGAGTTGATGACGGAGGCCGAACCGGTCGCGCTGCAGCAGCTCGAGACGGCCACGTCGCAGCAGGGCATCAACATCGCCGTGCAGTACTACCGGACCGTCCAGTCGATCTACCTCGAAAACGGCGCGTTCGGCGAAGCCGCCGCCTTCAGTGGACTCGTCGCCGAGCGTCTCGGCGACGACGCCTTCCGCCAGTCGGCCGAGGAGCTTGAGGAGCTCTACGAGGCCCCCCGCCGCCCGCCGGAGCCGCCTTCGGCGGACGAGTCCCAACCGGCCGAGCAGGGGTGATGAAGGTTTCCAGTTTCTGGTTCGTAGTTTCTGGTTCAAGCAAGTGCCGACCGGGCGTGCCAAACTAGAAACTAGAAACGAACGTCTCGCCATGCCTTTCACTTTTTCCGACGCTGACTTCGAGCGCCTCGCGGCGTCCCTCGGCACTGAGGCGGTGCGCGACGGGGCGCTCGTCCGGTTTGAGATGGAGGACGCCGAGAGCGGGCGCCGGCTCGTGCTGGAGGTGCAGCCGGCGGTCGGGCTCCCGGACGGCCTCGCCGAGGACGACGCGCCGACCGGCCTCGTCTCGGTCTACGGCATGAACGCCTTCCTCCAGCTTCAGGGCTGCACCGGCTACCTCACCTCGGAAGAACTCGGCGAGGCGATCTTCTTCGCCCGCCAGGGCGGCGTCACCAACGGCCTCGTCGTGGAGCGCGGCGCGGGGTGCTCGCTCTACGCCAACGTCGACGACCGGCTGCTCCAGACCGACTTCACGCAGCTTCCGTCGGAGATCATGATGAGCTCCGTCGCCCTGTCGATGAGCGAGACCCTCTTCGGAGACCTGCCGTGAGTGATGCGTGAGCGCGTGATGCGTGAGGGGCAAGCAGATCCGTCGAAATAGAACCACGCTGCACGCATCCCGTTGCAGACCGTGCCCGAAGAGACCTCCGTCGACATCACGCAAGCCCACGCGTCGCGGCACCTCGACGCCGGGGCGCTCGAAGCCCTCGTCCGGCGCACGGCCCAGGCCGAGGGGTTCGTGGTGCGCTCGCTCGGCATCGTCCTCGCCGACCGGGCGACGGTCCACCGCCTCAACCGCGAGTTCCTGGACCACGACTACCCGACCGACGTGCTCTCGTTCTCGCTCGACGAAGACGCCGCGGCCGAGGGCATCCTCGACGGGGAGGTCTACGTGGACCTCGACATGGCGGCCGAGCGCGCGCCGGAGTTTGGCGTGACTGCCGAGGAGGAGGCGCAGCGCTACGTACTCCACGGCGTCCTCCACCTGATGGGCTACGACGATGCGGCGGACGCCGAGCGAGCGGCGATGCGGAGGCTTGAAGACCGGTATCTGGGAGCGGAAGAGCGGAAGAAGGGAAGAGTGGAGGAGGAATAGCGGTTCGGGCAGGTTTACCTTGCTTCCCCGCTTCCCCGCTTCCCCGCCTGAACGTGCAGCTTCTGATCGTAGAGTCGCCCACGAAAGCCGCGACGCTCGCGCACCTCCTCGGGGACGGCTACCGCGTCCGCGCCACCGAGGGGCACATCGTGGACCTGCCGGACGGCGACCTCGGCGTGGACACCGAGGAGACCTTCGAGCCAACCTGGAAAACGGCGAAGGGCAAGCGGGGCGTCCTCGCCGGCCTCCGGCGCGACGCCGAGGGCTGCGACCGCATCCTCCTCGCCACCGACCCCGACCGCGAGGGCGAGGCCATCGCGCAGCACCTCGCCGACGCGCTCGCCCGCACCGGCGTCGCCACAGCGCGCGTTGCGCTCGCAGAGATCACGGCACCGGCCGTACGGGCAGCGCTCAGGAAGCCGCGCCGCGTGAACCACGACCTCGTGGCGGCGCAGCAGGCGCGCCGCGTCGTGGACCGCCTCGTGGGCTACGCCGTCAGCCCGGTCCTCCAGCGCGCTGTCGCCATCCCGCGCTCGCTCTCGGCAGGCCGGGTGCAGACGGCCGCGCTCCGCCTGCTCTGCGAGCGCGAGCAGGCCCTCGCCGACTTCGTCCCGGCCGACCATTGGCACGTCGAGGCGACGTTTCGGACGGCTGCGGGCGAAGCGTTCACCGCACGGCTCCGCCAGGCTTACGGCGCGGCCGTCGCGGCCGACACCATCGACGAGGGGGCTGCGTGGCACCTCGCGGAGACGGTGCAGGCGATGGCGTTTACCGTCCGCACCGTCCGGCAGGCGACGGAGCCCACGCTGCCGCCTCCGCCGTTCACGACGGCCGCGTTCCTGCGGGCTGCGTCCAGG
The DNA here is from genome assembly GCA_038746285.1 of Bacteroidota bacterium. Taxonomy (NCBI): domain Bacteria; kingdom Pseudomonadati; phylum Bacteroidota; species Bacteroidota bacterium. Next base: position 41,069 of record JBCDKT010000002.1, on the reverse strand, counting down.
CACCTCGGCCTCGCCCCGGCCCGGGCGATGCGCGTGGCGCAGCAGCTCTACGAAGGGGTCGAGCTAGAGAACGACGAGCGGGCCGGGCTGCTGACCTACCCGCGTACGGACAGTGTCCACATGGCGAAGGCAGCCGTCGCGGCCGCCCGCGACCTCGTGGCGCGCGACTTCGGGCCCGACTATCTCCCGCCGCGTCCGCACCGGCATAAGCAAGCGGCGGCGCGCGGTGCCCAGGAGGCCCACGAGGCACTCCGCCCCTCGGACTTCGACCGTGCCCCGAAGCGGGTCCGCAAGTACCTGTCGCCGGAGCAGTACCGGGTCTACGAACTGGTCTACCGCCGGGCTGTCGCCAGCCAGACGGCGGCGGCCGTGCGCGAGCGCACGACGGTCGACCTCGCCGACGCCGCCGGTCAGTTCATCTTCCGGGCCGAGGGGAGGCGGTTCCGCACGCGGGGCTTCCTTCAATTCGAACAGACCGTGCCGGCGGACGCGCCGCTCCCTGCCAGCCTGAGCGAGCGCGCGGCGGTCGAACTCGGGACAGTGACGCACGGCAGGCAGCCGGCCGCACCGCCAGAGCGCTACACCGAAGCCGCGCTCGTCGGGGCGATGGAGGCGCACCGGCTGGGCCGGCCGAGCACGTACGCGGCCACGCTCTCGACCCTCGCCGAGCGAGGCTACGCGACGATCCGCGACGGCCGGCTGCACCCGACCGACCTCGGCCTGCGCGCCTGCTCGTTCCTCGTCCAGCGCTTCCCCAGACTCTTCGACCTCCGCTTCACGGTGCGTATGGAGGCGACGCTCGACGCGGTCGCGGCAGGGCAGGTTGCGTACCGGCCTGTCCTGCAAGAGTTTTACCACGGCAGCCTCGTGCCCGCGCTCCAGCCTCCGGCCGTCTCCGGCCGCATCGCTGAGCCCGTGCCGGGAAGGACCGGGAGCGCGCCGGCGTGTGACCGCTGCGGGAAGCCAATGGTGCGCCGCGACGGGCCGCATGGTCCGTTTTACGGATGCTCCAGCTTCCCCGTCTGCCGCGAGACCCGCGCCCTCGAACAGGCCTGAGCGCTCCCAGGGGAGGCGCTGCATTTCCAGGGTTATCTGGTGATGCACTTGACAAAGAGTGTGGCACACTCGTATTCAGGAAGGTACCTCTTTCCCACCTCATTCCATCTGGAGGTATCCATGCAGACGCGCATCACCGCCCGGCACACCAATCTCCCCGCAGGTGCCCGCCCGCTCATCGAGGCCGCTGTGGCCCGGCTCGAACGCTACTACGACGGTATCCACGACGCCCATGTGGTGCTGGAGGGCCAGGAGGCCGGCGGCTCGACGCGGGCCGAGGTCAAGGTCAACGTGTCGCGCCGGACGCTGACGGCGCAGGAGGCCGCCCCGACCTACCAGGAAGCCGTCAACGGCTGCGTGCGCCAGCTTCGGCGCCAGGTGCTCCGGTACAAAGACGGCGTCCGCGACACGTCGAAGAACGTGCACCGCTAGGCAGGCGCGGAGCTCAGTCCTCTGGCACGTTGAGACGGACAGGCTTTCTTCTTTGTCATCCCGGACCCCGATCCGGGATCTGGGGCGTGGCCCGTAGATGGGCTGCGCCGCTGCTGCGCGGTCCGAACCACGTTCGGGATGACATACCTGTCAACCTGAGCCTGCTGCTGCATTTAGAAGCTGCTCGGATTTGTGATCGCGGGCTGCGACCGGCTGCGGAACCGACCGGCTGCGTCGCCCTGTATCGCCGAACCTCACGGCTGGTCTGCGCTTCGTGCCGGACCGGCTCCTCGCTTGCTCTCGCCTCCTACGCCGAAAACCCGAACAACTTCCTACTCTTGCACGCGCGTCGCGGTGAGACGGTAGGCTCCCATGCCGTCGAGGTTGGCTTCGGCCTCCATGTTGTCGCCGGCTACGGATCCCGCGAGCGAGAGGCCGAACGGCTCGTCGGCCAGCACCCGCCCGTCGAGGACGAAGTTCGGCGCGGTGACACTCAGTGCCGGCGCGTCGAGCGCGGCGTCGGTGCCGTCGGACATCGTGAAGCGACCGGACCCTTCCTCGGGGATCGTCAGCATCCCCGTCACGGTGTCGCCGCCTGCGAGCGCCGTCATCGTGTAGTCCCAGGTGCCGTAGACGTAGGTGGACACGTTGGGGGGACCACCGGCGGGGGACGTCGCGCCGTCCGTGTCGGCGGAGTCGCGCGGCGTCGTGCATCCGGCGATGAGGAAGGCGGCGAACAACGCGAGGGCGAGCGTGCGGACAGGCATCGGAGGGGCAGGTTGGTTAGAAGGGACAGCTCGGAGGGGACCGCTAAGATAGGCTACGGGTACGCTACGGGTACGCCTCGTCGCGCTGCCTGATCTCCGCGCGCAGGTCGCTGAAGCCGGAGCCTTGCAAGACGAGGCAGACGAACCCGGCGACGGCATAGAGCACGAGCTGCGCGGCGTGGGAGAGCACCGCGTAGGCCGTCGCCAGCGGCGTGGCGACGGCGAACAGACCCTCGAGCGTGCGGATCGTGACGTAGTGGTACGACCCGATGCCGCCCGGCGACGGCACCGACATCCCCACGGCCCCGACGATGAGCAGTACCCACGCGCCGCTGAGGTCGATGCTAGTGATGCCGAGCATCGGGAGCGGGAGGTAGGCCATGAAGAGGTAGCACACCCAGATGGCGACCGTTGTGAGGACGATGCCCACGCGGCGCGGGGCTCGGAAAATCGAGGCCAGGCCGCTTGTGAACGAGTGCAGGGTCGCCGACACGCGGGCGGCGAGGCCTTCGGAGCGGGCGCTCCGGCGCAGGACCGCCAGCAAGAGCGCCGCGAGGCCGAGCGTGACGAAGAGGCCGGAGGTGATGATGATCGACCACGCCACCGGCGGCTCGCGCAGGAGGGCTGCCGCGGGCTCGAAGAGGGGAGCCAGCGTTGCCATCTCCTCGGTCATCAGAAGAACCGCTGCCAGGATGCCCACCGCGAGCGTCAGCACGTCCACGATCCGCTCGACGATGACCGTGCCGAAGACGCCCGAGAACGGCAGGCGCGAGCGCGTGGCGACGTTCGCCGTGCGCGCTACCTCGCCGAGGCGCGGCGCGGCGTAGTTCACCATGTACCCGATCATGAGCGAGAAGAAGGCCACCTTGAAGCCGACTGGGCGCTGCGCATCGTCGGTGGCCGGCAGGGTCTCCAGGAGCATCTGCCAGCGCCAGGCCCGGAACACATGGGAGCCCAGCGTCAAAGCCACAAGGGGGACGAGGTACCAGTAGTTCGCGCTTGCCAGCGCCTCGCCGAGCGCGGCGAAGTCCACGTTCCGCAGCGCGAGGTAGAGCAGGCCGCCGCCCAGCAGGAAGGAGCCGGCCTGGACCAGGATGGTTTTAGCGCGCTGCGGCACGGTCGGGGGGGCGAATGGACCCCTAAGCTACGGCAAAGCCGTCGCGTACGCGCCGGGAGCGCGTTGCGGATACGCCCTCAGGAGCGGAGGTCCACGACCTCAGCCCCCGGCGGCGGCGTGAAGCGGAATACGTCGCCCCGGAGTGGCGGGTTGACCTCTACGTCGCGGAGGTCGAACACCATGCGCAGCCCGTTGCCGTCGACGACCTGCACGCGGCGGGGGAGGGTGTCCGAGCGGCGCACCCAGAGCGTCACCTCGCGCAGAAACGTGTCGCTGCTTTTGGGGGTCAGCAGGAGCACGTCGTGGCCGACGCCGTCGACGGTCTCGCTCGGGCCGACTTCGACGTTGAAGCGCTCCGGGTAGTTGGTGAAGAAGTCGGCAGGCGAGAACGTCGTCTCATCGGCGATGGCGTCGTTGACGAGCACCTGGCCGTCGGCCTTCGAGTAGACCCACGAGGTGGTGCCGTCGGTGACGAGCATCTGGTCCGGGGTCTCGATCCGGTAGGCGTCGCCGCGGAGCACGAGCGTCCCCTGCATCGTCATCTCGCCGAAGGACTGCGTGAACTGCGCCCGGAGCGCGTCGGTGGTCTCGTACCGCATCCGCAGGCGGTCGAGGAGTTCGTCGCTGTCCTGCGCCTGTGCCTGGAGGGCAGGCAGGACGGTCACGGCGAGAACGGCAGCGAAAGCGAGCGATGTGCGCAGGAAGCGAGGGAGAGACATAGTCGAAACTGGGAGATGAGCGGCGAGGTTACAGCGGGCAAAGGGCGTGCCCTGCTAGAAACAACGCGCGACGGTACGCCGCAGTACGCGCCGCGATTCAACCGTTCCGATGGAATTTTCGCTTACCATCCACTCCGGCGGGCAGACCGGCGTCGACCGCGCTGCGCTGGATGCGGCCCTCGCGCTCGGCGTGCCGGTCGGCGGGTGGTGCCCGCAGGGGCGGCGCTCCGAGGACGGTCCGATTGCCTCGCGCTACGTGCTGCGCGAGACGCCGAGCACGTATTACGTCGAGCGCACGCGCTGGAACGTCCGCGACGCCGACGCGACGCTCATCCTCACGCGCGGCGAACCTACCGGCGGCACCGCCGCCACCGCCAACGCCGCCCGCGCCCTCGGCAAGCCGCTGCGCGTCGTCGATCTGGCCGAGACGGACGACGCGCAGCCCGTGGCCGACTGGCTCCGGGACGAGGGTATCCGCGTGCTGAACGTGGCGGGGCCGCGCGCGAGCACGACGCCCGGCATCTACGCCGAGGCGCGTGGCTTCGTCGAGCGACTGCTCCGCGCCACAGCCGGTTAGCGACCCTCGATCTGCTTGGCGGGAAGAACGAAGGCAACGAGCAGGGCGATTGAGAAGCGATGCATGGCAGGGGAGGGTGGGTTTGGAAGAAGAGGCTCCATTGCCGGGACACGCGAAGCCGGCGAACGTTGCTTCCGCTGACCTCGCTCCTCGTCAGCGGCGTTCGTCGTCGCGGAGCTTCCCGTCCCGTGCGCGCTCGCGGAAGCTGTTGCCGTAGATGTCCTCGCCCGACTTGAGGCGCCGGGCCGCCTTGACGTAGACGTAGATCACTGCCGCCGAGCCGCCTACGACGGTCGCGACGAGGGGGAGCCAGAACGGCATGTCGAAGACACCCTCGACCCAGCTCGGGCGCTTGGCCCGCACGTCTGGGTTCAGCACGGCCTTGTCGACCAGCCACACCGTCAGCCCGAGGCCGAAGACGACGACGAGAGCAGCGGCGATGCGGAGCAACCGGAGGATGCGGGCCGGGTCGCCCGCCTGCGGATCGTCCGGCTGGTCGTCAGTCGCAGCCATCGTCGGCGAGGCGGGCGGAGGAGAAGTGGTCGAGGTCCACGTCGTCCTTGTCATGCCAGCACCAGAGCTGCTGGCAGGGGAAGCGGTTCTCGTAGAGCGCCCGCCCGATGATGGCGGAGTCCACGCCGAACGGCCGCAGCTCCTGGAGACGGAGCAGGTCGCCGTAGTCCGTCACGCCACCGGCGGCCGTGAGGCGGGTCCGTCCGAGCGCCGCGCCGAGTGTGCGGAACGCTTCGATGTCGATCCCTTCGGGCGTGGCGGCGGTATAGAGGATGCGCCGGACGCCGCGGCGCTCCAGGTCGAGCGCCGCGTCCACGTCGCCCGGGTGCGCGTCCAGGGCTGCGACGACGCGGCTGCACGAATGCTTCGCCACGGCGGCCTCGGCTGCGTCCGGGTCCGCAGCCGGGTCGAGCACGACACGGTAGGCTCCGGCGTCGAGCAGGGCGTCCACGTCGTCCACCGTCCGAACGCCGCCCTTTACCTCGACCGGAATATCGAGCGCTTCCGCGATGGCACGGATCGTGTCGTGGTTGGTCGTCCGGCCCTCGGCGCTTGCCTCGGCGTCGTGGTCGGTGAGGTGGAGCACGCGGGCGTTCTGGACGCGCCACAGCTTCGCCATCTGGACGGGGTCGTCGAAGTAGTCCGCGTCGGCACCGTACTGCTCATCCTGTCGGCGGACGCAGTGCCCGTCTCGGAGGTCGATGGCTGGGATGATGAGGAACATGGTGCGCTACGTGCGGGAAAGCACAACGTCTATAAACGCGCCAAACGTCTGGTCGGTCCCGCTAGTCGGCGGCCGACAACTCCTGCGAGCGCTGGGTGGCCGTGGCGACGGCGTTGATGAGCATCGTCCGCAGTCCGTGCGACTCGAGGTCGGCGACGGCCGCAATCGCGGTGCCGCCGGGAGTGGTGACCTCGTCGCGCAGGATCGCGGGGTGCTTGCCGGTTTCGACCGCAAGCTTGGCCGCACCGAGGACAGTCTGCGCGGCGAGGCGAAGCGCGGTCGGGCGCGGGAGGCCCTGCTTCACCCCGCCGTCGGTGAGTGCCTCGATGACCATGTAGACGTAGGCCGGGCCGCTGCCGGACAGGCCAGTCACCGCGTCCATGAGGGTCTCGGGCACGACCTCCACGGTGCCGACCGAGGCGAAGACGGCTTCGGCGAGCGCGAGGTGCTCGTCGGTGGCATGCGTTCCGGCGGCAATCGCCGTCGCACCCTCGCCCACCAGTGCCGGCGTGTTCGGCATCGAACGGACGACGGCGATCTCGCCGCCGAGGGCCTCGCCAATGGCATCGGTCGTGATCCCGGCGAGGACCGAAAGGACAACGGCACCTGGTGCCACATGCCCCCGGATCTCGCCGAGCAGCCCGCCGATGTGCTGCGGCTTGACGGCGAGAATGACGACGCTTGCCCCGTCCACGGCTGCGAGGTTGTCAGTGCCGGTCCAGATCCCGGGAAACTGCTCTGCGAGGGCGTCGAGCGCCGAGGGTGTGCGGCGCGTGACGCGGATGCGGCCTGCGGGCACGTCGTCGCCCTGGCGCAGCCCGCCGAGGAGCGCCCGCCCGATGTTGCCCGTTCCGAGGATGGCGACGGTCTGGTCTTGCAGCACGCGACTCTATTTTTTGCCAAGCACGTCGGCAACGGGGATGGGAGGGAGGTCCGGCAGCGCCTCGACGGTGAGATCGCTCCCGGGCATGAGGCGGAGTGGGTCGGCGTAGTCCCCGCCCTCGGGCGAGCGGTAGACCTCGACGAGGCCGAGCGGGAGGGCCACGATCCACAGCTCCGGCACGCCCACCGCCGCGTAGAGCCGCCGCTTGACGAGTCGGTCTTGGTTTAGCGTCGCGTCAGAGACCTCAATGACGAGCAGAAGGTCGTCCGGAATGGGGATGCGGTCCTCAGGCATGTCAGGCCGGAGCAGTGCGAGGTCCGGCTCCGGTTCGTTGTGCTCGCCGAGGTCCACCGGGTTCTGCACGCTCAGGTGTGCCAGCGGAGGCGTAGATGCGTACGCCCGCTGAGCAAGCAACCGCTCGAGACGATTGACCGTGTGAAAGTGGGGCGGTCCAACAGGAGACATAGTGACAATGCGTCCTCTGATCAGTTCGACCCGGTCGTCCTCGGTGAGGACGCCGGCACAGGCCAGGGTATGATACTCCTCGCGCGTGAACAGGCGCTCGAACGGGGCGAGGGCGAGCACGGCAGCAGCATCTGTCGTTTCCATGTCAGCAAGGGTGCGAGTCAGTCAAGATAGGGATTTCTGTCCAACGTGTCGCCGGGCGAGAGGGTTGCCGGTGCAGTGTGACGGGGCGGTGTCAGCCTGGTGTTGTATCTGCCAAACTGAACGTGCTCTGGTTACATTCCCGCTCCCGCCGTGTCTATCCTTACCCTCCCGCCGCCCACCGTGCCGATGCCCGCCGCCCCTGCTGCGTCCGAAGCTGCTGTTTCCGACGCCGCCATCGACGCCGCGCTCCGCGAGCACTTCGGCTTCGACGCGCTCCGGCGCGGGCAGCGCGAGGCCGTGGCCTCCGTGCTCGGCGGGTCCGACACGCTCGTGGTGATGCCGACGGGCGCGGGCAAGTCGCTCGTCTACCAACTCTCGGCGTGCCTCTCGGACGGGGTGACGGTCGTGATCTCGCCGCTGATCGCGCTGATGAAGGACCAGGTCGACGCGCTCCACCGGCGGGGCATCCCGGCCGTCGCGCTCAACTCGTCTCAGGGAGAAGACGAGCGGCGCGAGGGCCTGCAGGCGCTCCGCAGCGGCGATGTCCGGCTGGTCTACGTCGCCCCGGAGCGGCTTCGCAACCGCGCCTTCCTCGGGGCCCTCGCCGAGGCCTCGGTCGCGCTCCTCGCCGTCGACGAGGCGCACTGCGTCAGCCAGTGGGGGCACGACTTCCGGCCGGACTACCTCCAGATCGCCCGCGCCCGCCAGCGCATGGGCAACCCGACGACCGTCGCCCTGACCGCGACCGCCACGCCGCGCGTCCAGGACGACATCCTCGCCACGCTCGGCATCGACCAGGCCGCGCGTGTCGTCACCGGCTTCAACCGGCCCAACCTCTTTTTCAACGTCCAGGCGACCCCGACGGCCAACGACAAGCGCAGGGCGCTGAGGGCGTTCCTCGGCGAACACGAGGGCGAGGCCGGGCTGGTCTACGTCAGTACGCGGAAGCAGTGCGAGGACGTGGCACGGTTCATCAAGGACGAGGTCGGCCACGCCGTCCGCGCCTACCACGCCGGGCTGCCCGACGCCGAGCGGACCGAGGTGCAGGACGAGTTCATGACCGGCGGCCTCGACCTCGTCGTCGCCACGAACGCGTTCGGGATGGGCGTGGACCGGGCCGACGTGCGCTTCGTCGTCCACTGGGGCATTCCTGCGACGCTCGAAGCCTACTACCAGGAAGCAGGCCGTGCCGGGCGCGACGGCGAGCCGGCCGAGGCGCTGCTGTTCTACGCGACCCACGACGCCTCGCTGCGCGAGTGGTTCATCGAGCAGTACGCCCCCGCCGAGCGCGACCTCCGGGCCATCCACCGCCACCTCGTCCGCGAAGCCGAGAGCGAGTGGGTGACGGTCGACCAGGAGGTCGTCGCCGAGCGCGTGGACCAGCACCCCGTCGGAGCCCGCGTCGGGATCAGCCTGCTGGAGCGGATGGGGGTGCTGGAGCGCGGCGAAGACCTCGGCCCGCTCCGGCAGTACGCCGTCCGAGGGTGGGACTCCGAGCGGGCCGGCCGCGTGCTCGAACGCTCGGCCGAGCGGCAGCGCGCCAAGCGCCGGTCGCTCGCCCGGATGACGGCCTACGCCGAGTCCGACGCGTGCCGCCGCCAACTCCTCCTCGACCACTTCGGGGACCCGGAGCCGCCCGTCGCCGAGCGCTGCTGCGACAACTGCCTCGTCGCCGCCGAGCTTGCCGAAGCCCCGGACGAACTGCCCGCCTTCGAGAGCCTGCCGATGGCGGCGCGCATTGCCATCGGCCTGCTCGACCTCGTGCGGCGGCTGCGGTGGAGCGTCGGACGCAAGACGCTCGTCAAAATCCTCTCGGGGTCGAAGGCGGCAGGGATGGACCGGCGCGAATACACCGAGTCGCCCTACTACGGCCGGCTCGGCTACCTGTCGCAGGACGACATCGACAGCCTCTACAAGCAACTCATCGCGACGGGATACCTGAAGGTCGTGGGGTCCGAGTTTCCCGTCGTCGAACTGACTGTGAGTGGCAAGCGCGCCCTCGCCCACCGCGAGGCGATCGCGCTCGACATGCCCGCCTCCGCCTCGCGCAGCACCGCCTCTAAGGGGTCGAGCGCCGCCGTGCCGGACGCGCCGCTCGGCGCGGAAGCCGCGGGCCTTTTGGTCGATCTCAAGTCATGGCGCACCGAGCAGGCGCGCGAGCAAGAGGTCCCGCCCTACGTCGTCTTCAACGACCGCACCCTCGAAGCCCTCGCCCGCGCCCGCCCGCAGAATGATGAGGACCTGCTTGCCGTCAAAGGTATCGGCCCGGCGAAGCTGGAGCGCTACGGCGCAGACCTGCTCGCGCTGCTCGCGGGGGAGGATGGAGGATAGAGCGTGGAAGATAGAGGCTTGACCCCTGCTGTCTATCTTCCATCCTCCATCTTCACAAGCGAAGCCGGGTGCTCGTGCCTGTAGGCACCGGCTCCGAAGAGCGCGAAGTCGTAGCGGCAGGGATCGGCGGGGTCGAGCGCGCAGCAGCGCTCGGTGAGTTCGAGCGCGGCTTTCCAGTCGTTCTGCTTTCGCGCGAGCAGGCCGAGCATCCGCGCCTGCCGTCCGCTGTGCACGTCGAGCGGGAGCATAAGCTGGGCCGGATCGATGCGGGTCCAGGCACCGAAGTCGACCGGCCCCGGGCGGACCATCCAGCGGAGGTACATTGCGAGGCGCTTGCACGCGCTGCCGGTGGACGGCCGGGCGAGGTGTTTCCGCAGCCGCGCCGGGGTGTCGGGCACCGCCGTCATCACGGACTCGCTGAATCCCTGGACCGCTGACCCGACGTGCGGCGCGTCCGGCCGCAGGTGGCGGGCGAACGCCTCTTCCAGCGATCCGTGCGTGCGGAGCAACACGGAGAGGGCTTGGGTGAGCCAGAGCGCGTCGACGGGCTGAAACGTGCGGTGCTTGAAGCCGCCGAGCCGCGGGCTGTCGCGCTCGGCGTCAAAGCCGAGGACGAACGCGTGGGGGCGGTACTGCATCCGCTCGCACAGGTCGGCCAGCTTCGCCATGATCGTGGCGCGGCGGCCCCAGGCCAGAAGCGCGGCGTAGAGGCCGATCACCTCGCGGTCTCTGGGGTCGTCGAAGCCGTGTGGGATCGAGATCGGGTCGTCGGCGATGAAGCGCGGGCGCTCGTAGCGGGCGACGAGGCCGTCGAGGTACGTTTTCAGGTCGGGCATAAACGAACGTAGGGGCGACCGGCCGGTCGCCCCTACCAGGATCTAGTTTTCGGAGTGCCTACTTGCCGATGGTCTTCTCGGTGTCCGTCGTGGGCTTCGAGGCAGGCGTTTCCGTGGGCTCGCCCGTGGCTTCGTCCAGGTCGCGCTCCACCTCCAACGTGACGTCCGTCAGCAGCGCCGCGAGGGCACCGACGGCCGCCAGGACCGGCGAGAGCAGTACCGCCGCCGCTCCTGCGCCAATCCCGACGGTCAGTGGGATTTCGAGGAGCACGCGCTCCTCCTTCTTGATGCGGATGTGCCGGACGTTTCCTTCTTCGACTAACTCCCGGACGCGGTCCACGAGCTGGTTGCCGGCCAGCTTGATCTCTTCAAACGCTTCGCTGGTAGCGGCTTTGGCTTTGTCGGTGACGGAGTGGTTGCTCATAATGAGAGGGGATGAGGTGGGTCGGGCGGCTAGGCGCGTGGCCAGACTCTCAGGAGGGAACGAATGTAAACGGCACACGGACGAAACCCTCCACGGGTTCCACCGGGACGGGGATGCCAATCTCGGCCGGGCTCGTCGGCAGCGCGCCGCCGGCACGAGCCGGAGTTACGAAAAGGAACCGCAGGGTGAGGAGTTTTCCACATGCTGAGAGGGTCTGCGGGTATGGGTGAATAGATGTGAGATTCGTAAACGAAGCCCCTAAAAGACCTGAAAAACGCCCAGAATGCGATGTAGGCGTGGTGTGCTCCTCTGAGTGCCTCTATGGTAGAGGTCAACCTCCGGGCAAGCCTCGTCGTTCGGGCACGGCCCATGCTGTAGACGGGACCAGAGCGCAATGGGAGCACGCCTACACCGGCCGCCATGCGCCTCGTACATCATCCAAGCGCAGGAGCGCAAGGCCCCCCGCGGCGTGCTCCAGCAAGACCAAACCAACAAACTTAGAGAGGTCCCCCTATGGGTCAGCAGCAACTTCTCCTCCTCGTCCTCGGTATCGTGATCGTCGGCCTCGCCGTCGTCGTCGGTATCCAGGCTTTCGGCGAGAACCAGAAAAAGGCTAACTCCGACGCCCTCGTCAACGATGCCATCCGCATCGCCTCTGACACCCAGGCGTGGAAGCTCAAGCCAGCCGCCTTCGGTGGCGGTGCCAACGTCTCCGGCATGACCGGCCTCACGCTGGCGCAGCTCGGCTACGAGACCGACGGCACCGGTGCCAACGAGCGCTACACCAACCTCAACGGTGGGTTCCAGCTCGAAGCGTCGTCCAGCTCGGCCATCATCACGGCGCAGGACAGCAGCAGCCTGAGCAACTTCGTGAAGGTGGGCGTCTTCGGCACCGACCCCGAGTGCATCGCGACGGCCATCGGTACGACGGAGCCGTCCAACCCGAGCAACCCGAACGCCTCGGAGTGCACGCTCTAAGCGTAGCGACATGACGCCAGCCTTCGGGCTCGGCACACCTTGGCGGCATCTCTGTCGGGCTTCGGCTCGGCGGGGATGTCGCCTTTTTGTGTGGGGCACGCCGCGCAGCCTGGGGCACGGCAGCGATGCGGTGGCGGCGACGTCACCGGGGGCACAGCGACGGACCTGGAACTGCGCGCGAGGAAAGACTAGCCCGGCCGCTGGCTGCCCGCGGCGTAAGGACCGGCACGAGACCGCACCACAGCACGAGGTACCGGAACGCAGGCCGCTGCCGAAGTGCAGTCCGGGGCAGCCTGCCGGCGGGCATGCGACGCAGCGCTCCGAGATGGCGTGGCGTACTGTTCTGCCTCCGGGTTGATTTACTGCCGGGTTGAGAGAGAGGGAACGCCGGAGGCGGGGGGCTCCCCTGCCGTGCTTTCGCTTAACCCCGGCAAACAGGGCGCGCGGGCTTCACCTCGGTGGTAAACGCGCGGTACAGACCGCGGATCTGTCTCGATTTTTTGGTCTTCGGAAGCAGAGAGCGGCACCTCCCGGCCCCGTGGCCTGCGATGGCAATGAACTTGCCCCTCTGGTGTCATCGTCCCGCCGGCACCGCGTAGGGCGGGACGTGCAGACCTCAATCACAAAAGGGACCCGGTTCGGTTGATTTTCTCCGCCGCAGGCCGATACCCCGGGACAGACAAGCATGGGACAACAGCAACTCCTTCTTCTCGTGATCGGAATCATCCTCGTGGGCTTCGCAGTGATCGCCGGCATCTCGGCCGTGCAGAAGTATACCCGGCAGGATGAGGCCGACGGCCTCCTAGACCGCTCGCTTGCGATCGCCACGCAGGCCGTGTACTGGAAGACGAAGAACGACCCCTTTGCCGGCGGCAACCAGTCGTACGCAGCGCTCGCCTCGAACGGCATGGAGCAGCTCGCGCTCGACACGGCGACGGTGCGGGGCTCCTTCGACATTACCGGAGCGTGGCCCGACTCCGTCGAGATCACGGCCGTCAGCTCGCGCTATCCGGACATCGGGGTGCGCGTCATGGTCGACCAGTACGAGATCAAGCGGACTGTCATCGCCTACGACAGCTCGATCACCATGAACTAACAGCAGCTGGGGGGCGGCTCTGCAGGGCCGACCCCCCACTGACCACGCAAGCGCCGCTATGGGAGAGTTCAGATTCAACGGCCTGAGTGCCGCCGGCCAGCCGGTGCAGGGCACCGTCTACGCCCCGAACAAGCGGACCGCGCAGAAGAAAGTCGCCGACCTGGCCGAGCGCCACAAGTTCACCCTGCGCGACCTCGACGAGCGGGTGTTCTTCCGCTACAAGATCAAGCACCCGACCGGCAAGGTCGTCACCGGCGAGCAGAAAGCCTTCTCGTCCGAGGAGATCGAGTCCGCCCTGTCGCGCATGGGGATGGAGGTGCTCTCGGTCCAGAAGAAGCTCTTCAACGTGCAGCGCAAGCCGCCGAGCGGGGACGTCATCATGTTCGTCCGGCTCGCGGCCAACCTGCTCAACGAGAAGATGCCCTTCAACGAGGTGCTCAACCTCCTCGTGGCCGATATCTCCTCGGCCAGTCTCAAGCAGACGATCCGGGACATCAACTCTGACCTGAAGGGCGGGGTGGAGGCGCGGCAGGCCTTCATGAAGCACCAGGACAAGCTCGGCCAGTTCACGGCTTACATGCTCGGCGTGGCCTCGCAGTCCGGTAATATGAGCGAGATCTACGAGGCTACGGCCAAGTTCCTCGAGCGGCGCGACGAGTTCAAAAAGAGCGTGCGCAGCTCGATGATCATGCCCTCGGTGACGATCCTCGCCACGCTCGGCGTCTTCGTCTGGTACATCTGGTTCATCGTCCCGGCCACCGCCGGACTCTTCGCCGACTTCGACGGCATCGAGCTGCCGCCGCTGACGGCGTTCTCGATCCTCATGGCCGACTGGCTCGACGAGAACATGATCTGGCTCCTGCTGATTACCGGCGTCGTCGTTGGCGCGCTCGTGCTGTGGCTCCGAAGCCCGAAGGGCACGTTCTGGGCGCACAAGAACATGATCCGGATGCCCATCATGGGCTCGCTCCTGCACAAGCTCAACATCGAGGTCTTCAGCCGCGTCTTCGCCATCCTCTACTCCGGCAGCGGGCAGAACATCGAGGTCATCAAGGTGGCCGCCGAAGCCTGTGGCAACACGTACATGGAGCACCAGGTCAAGACCATCACGATCCCGATGATGGTGGCGCAAGGGGCCGACCTCGTCCGGGCGATGGAGGCCGCCAACGTCTTCACGCCGATGGCGCTCGCGCGCTTCCGCACCGGCTCCGAGACCGGGGCCGTCCGTAAGAGCGCGCAGCAGATGGCGGACTACTACGAGAAAGAGACCTCGCTGAAGCTCGAAGTGGCGCTGCAGTCGATCCAGACGGCCGTCTCGCTCTTCATCGGCATCATCGTCGCGCTCCTGACGGTGCTCTCGGCCGAGACCGCACTGATCCGGCCCAGCTCCACCGACCTCATGGGACAGTAACCCACCGGCGGCACGCCGCCGACGGCAGCGAGCGGGGCGTGTGGGCCTGAGCCACCCACGCGCCCCGTTTATGGTCCCCCACGCGCCAAGAAACCGCGACGACCCTGTAAAGAGAAGGCGCGGGTTTGCCGATAGTACAGTCGATCTAAAGGCTGCCTCGCCGCAGCGCCTTCCGCCCCTCCATCCGACACTCATGCCCGACCAGAAGCCACCTGATGACAGCTCGCTCCGGGCACACGGGTTCCGCGTACAGTCGATGGTGGAGAGCGAGGCTGGCGAAGAAGGCTGGGTCTCGCTGAACAACCTGGGCTCGCCTTCCCCGGCTCCCCCCGACGAGGTGCCCGGGTCCGGGCTGAGCAGCCTCAACGAGATCCAAGAGGAGGCCTCGCCTGGTGGAGATGGCATGACCCCGCCAGGGCCGGCCCCCGGACCGAAGACGCCGTACACCGGCCAGGGGCAGGACCGCGTGGTGCAGGGCTTGCTGGGCCGGGGCGTCGTCTCCGAGGCGGCCGTGGCCGAGGCGACCGAGGTCAAGCAGCGCGATCAGCGCAAGGAGCCCCTGTGGCGCGTGCTCGCCGAGAGCCCAGAGGTGGACCGCGACCTGGTCTACCAGCAGGCAGCGCTCACCTACGCCTTCCGCGCCGCGCCGATCGAGGACCGACCGCCTGAGGTCGAGTTTGTCAAGACGGTGATGGACGCTCTCAAGGAAAGCGCCCGCGAGGAGCTCCTCGCCCTCCGCGTTGCGCCCTACGGGTATGTCCAGGACCAGGGCTCAGGGATGCACAAGCTGGTCTTCGTCACCGACGACCCGATGCGGCCGGACCTCTTGCGGGTCATGCACGCGATGGAGCTCGAGCGCTTCGAGCTGTACTACGCGCCGCGCGCGGCGGTGCGCAAGGTGCTCGACGAGGCCTATCCCCGGAAGAACGAGTACCTCGAACGCATCCGCGACAGCGACGACGACTCCGCGTTCGACCTCGGCACGAGCTTCGGGAACAAGGAGAATTCGCTGCTCGACGAAGAGGCCCTCGAAGCCGAGATCAGCCGCAGCGCGCTAATCAACCTCGTCGAGGCCGTCCTCATCGAGTCCGTCCGGCTCGGGGTCTCGGACATCCACATCTACCCGAACGCGAACCGCAAGACCGAAATCCACTTCCGGCTCGACGGGCGGCTCCAGCACTGGCACACCGAGGAGAAAGGCCACCCCGAGGCGCTCCTGGCCGTCCTCAAGGACAACGCCATCAACGTCGACCGCTTCGAGCGCGACACGGCCCAGGACGGCTTCATCCAGCGCTGGGTGGACGACACGCTCATCCGCTACCGCGTCTCGGTCCTCCCGATTGCCAACGCCAACCCCGACGTGCGCGCCGAGAGCATCGTCATCCGCGTGCTCGACGACCGCAAGGTGCTCACCGACCTCGCCAAGCTCGGCCTGCTGCCCTTCGCGCTGGAGCAGTTCAACAAGGCCATCCGCCAGCCCAACGGCATGGTGATCCTGACCGGGCCGACCGGCTCGGGCAAGTCCACGACGCTCGTGGCCGCGCTCAGCCAGGTCGTCAGCCCCGAGGTGAACGTGCTCACCGTCGAGGACCCGGTGGAGTACATGATCCCCGGCGTCCGCCAGATCCAGATCTCGCACAAGCTCTCGCTCGAGGCAGCCCTCCGCGCCATCCTGCGCCACGACCCAGACATCGTCATGGTCGGCGAGATGCGCGACAAGGCGACGGCGGAACTCGGTGTGAAGCTCGCCAACACGGGCCACCTCACGTTCTCCACGCTCCACACGAACGACGCCCCGAGCGCCGTCAGCCGGCTTTACAAGATGGGTCTGGAGCCGTTCCTGATCGCCTACGCGATCAACCTCGTCGTGGCGCAGCGCCTGATGCGGACCCTCTGCCCGGACTGCAAAAAGGTCGAAGAAGTGGACGCCCTCCTGGCTGAGCAGCTAGGCTTCAGCAAGGAGGACATCGAGGACATCGAGTTCCACGGTCCGGGCCACGACAAGGGCTGCTCCACATGCAAAGGGAGAAACTACAAGGGGCGCCGCGCCGTGGCCGAGGCCCTGTACTTTTCGCCCGGCATCCGCGAACTGATCGTCGACGCGGGCGAGACGATTGACGAGGACGGCATCCGCGACAAGGCGGTGGAGGAGGGCATGCTCACGCTGCAGGCCTCGGCACGCGAACTGGTGCGGATGGGAGAAACGAGCCTGGAGGAAATGCTCCGCGTGACAGCGGGCGAGGCGTAGAGACCCCCGCCCGAGGAGATCAGACCGTGGTATAACGTAACGCTGCCCGGTCGGATCTACCTGCGTGCTCGGAGTGCGGCAGGGCGGTTTCGAAGTGAGACGGGGTTCTCTCTCCAGCGCCGGAAGTATGGAGCGTGACAATGGGTTAGGATGAAACAGCGTCCAGGCGTGCGGAACGTGTTTCGTTAGTCGGTCAGAGTTCGGTCCTTCTTCGCTCTCAGCCGTCCTACCGTGCCATGCCGCAGACGCTTCTCGGCCTCCTCGCCCTCGCCATTCTCGCGCAGCTCACCTTCAGCCAGCAGCAGGTGACGGTGCGGTCCTACGAGAACCAGCTCCGCAACGAGTTCAGCGTAGCCGCCTCGGGCATGATGATGGAGGCGATGGAGCTCCTGGCCGCGCGGCCCTACGACGCCTCGTCGTCGCCGGGGAGCATCATCGGCTCCGGCGGCCTGCCGGCCGTGTCGGACTTCGGCTCGGTTGGGTACGGCGGCGGGGAGGAGAACTGCGACCTGTTCGACGTCGACCTGTCCGAATGCAACGACCTCGACGACTTCTCGCGCCCCGATTACTGGTGGCCTGCCGATGTCGAGTTGAGCAACGGATACTCGCTGCCGTTCGAGATCGAGGTGCAGGTCGACTACGTCGACGGGGCTGCGCCCGACGTGCCGATCGGCGGCCCCACGTCGACCAAGCGGGTCATCCTGGCAGCCCGCACGTCGCTGCTGCCCAGGGACAGCACCTTCATTAGCCTCGAACGCATCATCGCGTACGACGCCGAGAAGGCCACCGCAGACTGCATCCGCCACAACAACGGGGTCAACGACGACGACATCATCGCCACCTGCTCCACACTACGCTAGCGACCCCGCGCAGGCCCTCCGCCGGTCCCGGCTGAACTTGACCTCTATTCCTACCTCATGGCATTCATCCTCGACCATATCGTCACGACGATCATCGTCACCACGCTGTTCTTCTCGATGGTGGCTACGCAGTTCCGGGTCCAGGAGACTGGAATGGCGCAGGTCTCGTCGCACGCGGCGAAGAGCAAGGCGCTATCGCTCGGGCAGTGGGTGGACCAGGACATCGTCGCCCTCGGCGAGAACATCGTCGACAACAGCGCACGCTTCGGCAACCCGATGCCGGACTCGTTCGCCGTCCAGTTCATCGACGAGTTCGGTGCTAAGCAGACCCGGACGATGACCTACACGAAGGAATGGCGCTTCTTCAGCGACCGGTTCGTAGGAGCGGCCAAGCAGCGCCAGGCGACGCGCTACTTGGTCGTCGTGCAGCCGGACTCGATCGAGGTAGAGCTGAGCGACGGCTCGACCTACACCCGCCCCGCCTTCCAGCTCGTGCGGACGCAGTCTATATGGAAGGCCGTCGACCCCGTTACAGACCTCGTCGGTTTTACCCTCGCCGACTTTACCGAGGACGGGCGTAGTGTTTCCACGCTCTCCCAGTTCCGCATCCAGCTTCTCGACAACGACGGCAACCTGTTTGCTGACAGCGACCCGGTTGCGCCCGACCAAGCGAGCTACGTCCGGGTAGACTTCTCGATGGTGCCCGAGTTCGAGCTCCGGCAGAACTACCTCCGCGAACTCTACTGGACGACGACGCTGAAAGTGCGGCCCTTCTGGGGCTAGCGCCCAGGCCCCGCCAAGCCACGATTTATCCTGATCACTCACTACCACCTACCATGGGAAAGGCAGCCCTACTCATAGCCTTCGGCGCGTCGCTGTTCATCGCGCAAGGCATGCTCAGCCAGAAGGAATCTGAGCACCAAACCACGAAAACTCAGGCGAACTTCGAAGAGAGCGTGATCGCACGCGAGATCGCGCGCTCCGGGTTCAACATCGCGATGGGCATCATGCGCGAGTACGGCAACGACCTCCACGAGGGCATCGCCGCCGTTAACCAGCACGGCGGCGGGAAGTACCTGGAGGGCCAGCACCAGGGTGGCACCTTCCGCGCCCGCGCCGAGCTCGCAAACGGCCATACCGTGCGCATCACGTCGCGGGGCTACTTCGGCGGCGAGTTCATGGACCTCAACGGAGCCGGCCCCGGCATGTGCGCCGAGCCCGACGAGTTCTCCGGCGAGTACTACACCGGCGGCTGCCACAAGATGGCCGACGACAGCCCGCTCTACGAGTACGAGCCGCCGAGCGGCGACCCGCTGACGGCCAAGCTCGAGTGCAGCAAGCTGGAGACGGAATTCATCCAGTCCGAGGCAGGCTACTGCTCGGCGATCTACCTCGAGCGCACGCTGCCGGACTCTACGGTGGTCAACCCCGAGCCGGAGATCCCGGAGATGCTCTTCATCCCCGGCAAGAACCGCGACCGCACCACGCTGACGATCGATAAGTATCTGACCGGCGGAACGCAGATGAACTTCTTCATCGCCGTCGACAAGAACTGCAGCACGCGCCCGACCGGCAACCCGCCGGTGGAAAGCATGCCCATCTTCGACGGCGACATGGACAACCCGGCACCGTACGACCACCTCCACTACGCGCTCGAAGAGAACGCCAACAGCTTGGGCGACATGATCGAGTCGCCGTGGGCGTTCACCGAGATGCACCCGAGCGGGGTGAACAACACCGGCCCCGACGACGTGCAGCGCTGGCGCATCGCCTTCGAGGACCTGCGCTACCCGCAGTGGGACAACCCGGACTCCGACAACCCGGAGCGCAGCCTCCAGGCGCTCAAGCGCCTCGGCTACGACGGCGAGGGCTGGCCGACCGAGGACAGCTGGGGCTACCGAACCCTGGAAGACCACTACCGCAGCAGCACCGGCGGCAACAGTTGGACGGGCTTCCGCCCTGACTTCAGCGACCAGGTGATCGAGGTCAAGCTCGTCGAAGAGGACGACCTCTCGCTGTGCGGCATCGAGACCGAAGACGACGAAGGCGGTGCCGGAGAGGGCGAAGACGACGACGGAGAAGGCGAAGACGAGGAGGACGAAGGCGAAGACGAGGGTGAGGCGACGGCAGGTGGAGAGGAGGACGAGGGCAGTGAAGAAGCTGCCGAGTGCGCCTGCCCCCGAGACCGCCCCAACAAGACCGTTGCCGTGTCACGCGCGAAGAAAAACGGCAGCAGGCGGATCGTCTGCCTCAAGCCCGACCGCGTGAACTGGTACCTGAACAACCACGACGCCTACGAAGTCTGCCGCGGCAGCTAGCCGAGACAGCACGAAGCCAGCGTGCAGAAGCGGGGACGGTACAGGCTACCGTCCCCGCTTTTTCGATTAGGTAAGGAGGCGTTTGTGTGTGAGACAGGTTCGGGTTACAGTTCGTGCACGGGGGCGGTATGAATTGCCCGGCAGGGGCGGGGGTACAGGTCCAGACGGAGGGCTGAGGTGCACTGAGCGCTTTGGCTCACCTTTTGAGCAAGGCACAGATGCTCATTTCGGTGCCAACCTAAGCCTCCCAATTTCAGGCGTGAACCCCCCACCTTCTACTCCTTCGCTAGCCCATGCTCCGCCGCTGGAGCACCCCGACGTCATCACGCCGGACCCGCGGAAGGGCACGCCCCGGACACCGGGGCTCCCCGACTTCGTGCGGTCGCTGGCCCGCTCGGCCCCGTCCTCTCTCCACGGCAAAGACCGGCTCCGCTACTACTCGGAGCACGTCAACCGCTTCACCGACGAACAGCGCGACGCGCTGGGGGACTACCTGGACCGCTTTATCGCGAAGATGAACCCGCTGGGGGCCTCAGACATGGACCTGGGCGGGCACGCCACCTCCGGCCGCGTCTGGTACCGCGTCGACGGCGACAAGCGGCCCTACGACGAGACCGGGACGATCAACAGCGACGAGATCGACGTGCTCCTGCTCAACATGGCGGGAGAGATGCAGCAGAATGAGCTGTTCGAGCAGGGGGCCATCGACTTCTCGTACCAGCTCGAAGGCGACGAGGGCATGTTCCGCTTCCGGGCGACGATGTACTTCGACTACCAGCACCTCGGGCTCTGCATGCGCGCGATCGCGCAGGAGTTGAGGCCGCTCAAGAGCGTCGGCTTCCACCCGGCGATCGAGCGGGGGCTGATGTTCGAGCACGTCCGCGACGGGCTGACGCTCGTCACCGGCGTCACGGGCTCGGGCAAGAGCACTACGCTCGACGCGGTCGTGGACGCCAACAACGAGAGCTTTTCCGGGCACATCGTCATCATCGCCAAGCCCATCGAGTACATGCATACCCCGAAGCACTGCATCGTCCGCCACCGCGAGGTGGGACAGGACGTGGGGTCGTTCAAGGACGGCATCGTGCAGTCGCTCCGGCAGGACCCGGACATCATCGTCGTCGGCGAGATGCGCGACCCGGAGACCATCTCCAGCGCGCTCGAAGCGGCCGACTCCGGCCACAAGGTGTTCTCGACGCTCCACACGTCGAGTGCCATCGAGAGCCTCGACCGCATGATCGCCGAGTACCCCCACGAGGAGCAGGACCGCGTGCGCAACCGCCTCGCGGACACCCTCCGGTGCGTGGTTTCGCAGAAGCTCCTGCCCAAAGTCGGCGGCGGGCGCGTGCTCTGCAAAGAGGTGCTCTGGATCACACCCTCGGTGCGCGCCGCGATCAAAAACGAGAACGTCGGCGAGATCTACCAGATGATCTGGGAGGGCGGGCGCCTCGGGATGGTCACCCTGGAGCAGGACTTGGTGCGCCTGCTTAAGGAACGGAAGATCGCGCCCGAAACTGCGATCAACTTCGCCAACAACAAGCGGCGCCTCCAGCAGCTCATTCAGTAAGCCCCACCACCCGGCGACGCCCCGTCCGACGGTTTACCCCACCCCTGACCCGCGCTGCTCCTGGCGCGCTCCGAGCCCATGAAGAAGCTCCCCGACTCCATGCAGACGCACTTCGGGTCTGACGCTAGCCCCTTCGAGGAGCGCGTCCCCGAGGAGCCGAGCGGCGTCGAGCCGACCCCGGTCGTCCCCGAGCCTGCCGAGACCGAGAAGGAGGCAGCCCCGAGCAAGCCGAAGGCGGAGCGCCGCCGCCGCAGTGCGAGCGCGCCGGTCCTCGGTGTCTACGTCACGCCCGACGCCGTGCACGGCATCCTCGTGCGCGAGGCAGGCGACCGCTACGGCGTGCTGCGCCCGTTCACGCGGCAGCGCAGCGTGTTCGACGGCGAGGTACCCGACCTGGCAGGCATCACCCCGGAAGGCGAGGCCGGTGCCGCCGACGACGACATCACAGTCCAGTTCGGCGATGCCTCCGCAGGGCTGGACCCGCAGGACCTCTTCCTGGACTCCGAGTTCAGCGACCTCAAAGGCATCGAGGCCCCCGACGCAGACTTCCAGGCGCAGTCCCCGAAGAAGCAGACTACCCCGGTCGTCTTCGAATTGAAGGACATCCTGGACGAGTGCGAAGCGTCCGGCCATGAGAGGCCCCCGACCGCTTTCTGCCTCAGCCAGCCCGACGTCGAGTACGTCGAGCTGGTCCTTGCTAAGGAGAAGAAGGAGCAGCCGGAGAAGGAGAAAAAGGGAAAGAAAAAGAAAGCGGCTGCCAAGGAAGAGGAGACCGCGGCCTCGGCATCACCTGACTTTCCCGTCGTCAAGCGCGACAAGCTGCTGGCCCGGCTCGAGGAGGCGTACGAGAGCCCGTTCGAGAAAGAGCGCGCGGCCTTCCTCCCGATGACGCCGCGCGACGGGCTGCAGCGCTTCCTCGCTGTCGTGCCGTCGCCCGAAGAGTCGCTCGCCGAGTCGCTGGAACTGCTCCGCGAGCAGACCGGGATGCGGTCCGTCCCCTTCCGCGCCATCGACGCCGAGGTGCCGATCCTCGTCGGCCTCACACGGTGGGCGTTCGCCATCGAGCCGCACGAGAACACGGCCATCGTCCGCGTCGGCACCGAGGACACGCTCGTCATCCTGCTCCAGGGCGACACGCTGCACCACGTCGAGCACATGCGCAACGTCTCGACGTTCGACGGGCCGGACACGATTTGCAGCCGCGTGCTGCTGCAGCAGGACGTGCAGGGCGTCGGCACGGTGCACAACGTGGTCGTGCTCAGCGGCGAGCGCGAGAGCGAGCTGGTGCAAGGTTTTGGGGCCTTCTACCCCGACGCCCAAGTCGGGGCCTTGCGCGGCGGGCTCGTCGAGCGCGGCGTGGCCCCTCCCGGTGCCGAGGTGGGTCTGCTGGCCCAGACGGTGCCGGCCATCGGCATGGCGCTGCGCACGATCATGGAGCGCAAGAAAGACTCGCCGTTCTACGAGGTCAACATGCTGCCGAAGCGGCTGCGGAAGCGCCGCCGGAAGCTGAATGTCTCGGTGGCCTGGCATACGCTCGTCGCTGGCGTGCTGCTCTTCTTCTCGGTGCTGTTCTTTGTTGGGCTCTATTTCAGCCAGCAGGGGGAGCTGGCCGAGGTCCAAGCGCGCGTGGACGCCTACCCGGACGAGATCGACCTCTCCGGCCCGGCGCTCCAGGCCCAGATCGACAGTCTCCAGAACGCTTACCTCCGCATCAACAGCACGCTCAACACCATCGACTCGCTGCTGGTAGGCAGTGACAAGTGGAGCCGCGGCCTCGCCCGCCTGTCGAGCGCTTCGGCGTCGAGCGGCGGCGTGTGGGTCACCTCGGCGACCCCCAGCCCACTCGGTCTACAGCTCGCCGGCTCCGCCACGAGCCGGAACCAGGTGGTCCAGTTCGCCGAGCGCATGGAAGGCTCCATCGAGGAACTCGCCTTCAGCCAGATCCGCGAGTACCCGGTCTACACCTTCGCGCTCGAGACCATCGTCCAGGAGGAACTGCCGGAGGTGGCGCGCTACCTCCGCGAGCAGGCCCAGGTGTCGGACGCCGACCAGCAGCCGCTGGAGCCCGAAGGCGGAGACCCCCTCCGCGACTACGATGTCGATTCCGCTTCGGCCGGCAGCTAGCACGGCCGATAACGCTCCTGGTTGCGCCCCAGCCCCTCTAGTCCGTAGCCCTTATGTCTAACGACGCCCTCAACACCCTCGTGCTCTCCGTCGTCCTCGCCCTCGTGGTCGGGTTCGGAGTCTACGTGACCCAGAAGAAGCAGCCGGAGCGGATGGAGCGCCTCGAGCAGGAAGAGACCGCGCTCCGCCTGCGCAAAGCCGAGGTGGAGGAGCTCCTCGTGGAGAAGGCGGGCTCCGCCGAGCGCGCGGAGACCGCACTGCGCCGCTGGAACTCCCGGTACAAGGTGCTGCCCGAGAATCTGACCTCCCCGGCCGTCGTCAACTACCTGAACTCGCTCTCCGAAGGCGGCTTCAAGGTGTTCGACATCACCCTGGCAGGGCTCGCGCGCAACGGCGCGTTCAGCACGCTGTCCTACAACATCCAGGGACAGGGCTATTTCGACAGCCTCTACGGCTTCATCTGGAACCTGGAAAACGGCCGAGGCCTCTACCGCGTCCGCAACCTCGACGTGGAAGCCATCACGGTCCGCGAGGAGAACCTCGAGACCGGCGTCGACCGGCGCGAGGACATCGTCGAGTTCTCGATGAGCGTCAGCGCCTACTTCGCTGGCGCGGAAGGGATGAGCGCCCCCGACTCGGTCGTCGTCGTGCCGGACTACGTACTCCCGGCCCGGACGCTGCCGTCGAACCCGTTCTACCCGCTCATCCTGGACGACCTCCCGCCCAACTCGGACAACCTAGTCGACGTCGAGGGCGACTCGCTCATCTCTGTCATCGGACAGGTCGCGGTGTTCCGCGACGAGCTCGGGCCGCGCCCGGTCCGCGTCGGAGACCGGGTGTACCTCGGCTCCATCACCCGCGTGGACCCCAACGATGCCCGCGTGGTGGCCGACCTGAACAAGGGCGGCATCCGCGAGCGGGTAGAGGTTCACCTGCCCACCGGCGAGCGCTACCGGCAAGCGCTGGGCAACTCCCGGCTCGCCCCGCTCAGCGGCGCGCCGCCCCTCGTGGCCCCACCAGCCCCGGGCACGCCCGAAGCCCGCCGTGCCGCCGCCCAGGCCGCGCGCTCTAACTGACCTGCGCCCCGCTCGCACGAGCGTCGCTCGCTCTGTCATTCCTAGCCCAACGACCCTATGAAACGCCACCCGCTCATCCCTCTGCTGGTTCTGGCTTGCACCTGGAGCGCCCTCCCAGCGGCGCACGCCCAGAGCGTGGACCCGGTCCCGAACCAGCGTCAGCTTCGGACCTACATCCCGCCGGACCAGATCGTCTCGTTTCTGCCGGGGACCCCGTTCGGCGAGTTCGTCTCGCTGCTCAACCCGATCTTCTTGAACGTGACCGGGAAGCAGATCATCGACCCGGAGGACCGGAACATGCCCATCGGGGTCAGCCTGTCGGGGATGCACTTCGTGGACGCGTTCGAGGTGGTGCTGGACCGGCACCGCCTAGGCTTCCGCGAGACGGAGGACTACTTCATCATCGAGACGCTGGAGGACGACCTCGTGCAGATCGTCGCCGACGGCGCGACGGCGCGGGCGGCGGGTGCCGACGCGGTCCCGCCCGCCACGGCCCTCTCGCGCGAGATCCGCATCGACGCCTACATCTTCGAGCTCAACGTGACCCGGCTCCGCGAGACGGGCACCAACTGGGCGACGATCTTCGGTGAGAACGCGGGTGGCGGTGGCGGTGGCGGGGCCGCAGCCCAGGGGAACGTGGCCGGCCTGCAGTTCTTCCTCAGAACGGACTCGTTCTTCGACTCGTTCAATGAGTTCCTCGTCGGCCCCGACCAGGTCGACTTCAGGGAGATCGTGACCCTGTTCCGCTACTTCGAGTCGATCGACGTCGGCGAGACGATTGCCAGCCCGAGCGTCGCAGTCCAGAGCGGCGAGAAGGGGCAGATCCAGAGCGGCTCCGACATTCCGGTCACGCTCCAGGACTTCGCCGGCAACACCGTCACGCAGTACATCGCCACCGGCGTCATCATCGACGTGACGCCGACGCTGATCTCCGACGCGTCGGACGCGCGCGACAACCCGGACGCGCCCCCGGTGGAGTTCATCCACCTCGACGTGAACGTCGAGAAGAGCGCGGGCCGCGTCACCCAGTCCGGCATCACGATCGACAAGAACTCGACCGACACGCAGGTGCTCCTGCTCGACGGCGAGCAGACCGTCATCGGCGGCCTGTTCTCGACCGAGGAGACGGTCTCGCGCAAGGGGGTGCCGATCCTGAAAGACATCCCGCTCGTCAAGTACCTGTTCTCCTTCAACACGACGACGACCAACCAGAAGGAGCTCCTGATCGCGCTCCAGGCGCGCGTCATGGACCCGCTGCGCGCCCGGGCCGAGCTTCCCTTCCCGACGGACCTCTACCAGCAGGAGCGCCAGGACGTGCAGCGCCGCCTCGACCGCTTCAAGCCGGGAGCTGGCGAGGACCTCCGGCTGATCAACGGGGACGACATGGACTGAGTCTGGGCTTCATACGAGCCCATAGCACCGCGCCCCGTAAGGCGCGGCGCTTCCGGGGAGAGGCGCTTTGGCGGGGTGCCTCTCCCCACTTTTTTGCCCGGCTTCACCCGACCTTCGCCTCGCCGTAACGGTCGCGTGCGTCGGTGCGGAGCGCGGTGGCCTCCGCCCGGAGCGCCTCGCGCTGCTGTTCCAGGTCAGCTAGGGTCGTGCGCTCGGTCTCGACGAGGTCCACGAGCGGGCGGAGCAGGGCGCGGACCTCGGCCAGGGCCTCGTCGGTCTCCTCGGTGAACTGCTCGGTGAGGGCGGCCTTGAGGTCGGTCCGCAGCGCCTCGACGCGGGCGGTGAACTCGCGGATGGCGCGGCGGCGCTGGCGGGGAAGAAGCACGAAGCCTGCTAGCGACAGCGCGCCGGCCGCCAGGATGCCGCCCGTAATGTCGAACGCCGTCGCGGCGACGACGACCGTCGCAATCGCCCCGAGGCCGACGGCGGCGGCCTGCGTCCCGGCAAAGAGCGCGGCGATGCTGCGGGCGTTCTCCAGCAGCCGCCGCGCTTCCTCGTTGAGGTCGTAGGCGTCGATCGTGCGCCGCGCCTCGCGCATCACGTCCTGGAAGACCTCCTCCCGGTTGTAGAGGAACGGCTGCCCGGCCGACGCCTGCTCCGGGGACACCCGCCGCGCCTGCTCGGCGACGTGCGCGTAGGCCTGGTTCCAGAGCGCCAGCACTTGCCGCAGGAGGCCGTCCACGGCTGCCCCCATCTGCTCCTCGATTCGCCGCTCGGCATCGCGGACGACCTGCCGGTTGAACTCCTCCTTGAACTTGTCCCGGTCTTTGAGCAGGCCGAGCTTGGAGACGCGGATCGTGTCGCCCAGGAACTGGACGCCGCGCCGCTCCATTTCGAGGAGGAGGTTGTCGACCTCTGCCAGATGGCGCTCGGGACCGCCGCGCAGGTCGGCCTCCTGCCGTCCGATCCGGGCCTGGAGCGTGTCCAGGCTGCCGGCGTCGGTGTCGAGGATTGTGCGGCGCTCGGCCAGGCGCTCGTCGAGGCGGCCGAGGAGCCGGTCGGCGGCGTCGAGCGGGGCGGTGAGCTTCAGGGCGAGGCGCTCGTCGCCGGTGAGCGTCTCGGTGAGGAAGGCTTCGAGGGCGGCGAACCCGCTCTCGCGCCACGCGGCCCCGTCGCCCGACTGCTTCGCCGCGAACGCCTGCTGCGCGCTGACCGGGAAGACGCGCGGCTCGAACCCCATCAGCGTCTGGAACCCCGAGCGGATGTGCTCTCTCACCTGGTCGAGGTCGGCCTCGGTGCGAGCGAGGTCCGCCTTGTTGAGGATCACGGCGAGCTGCCGGCCCCACGCGTCGCGGATAAAGTGGAGGAACTGCCGCTCCGACTCCGAGAGCGGGCGGTCGAACGAGGTGACGAACAAGACGAGGTCGGCGCGTGGGATGAAGTCCTCGGTGATGGCCTGGTGCTCCTGGACGATGGAGTTCGTGCCCGGCGTGTCGACGAGCGTGAGGCCGCGCAGGAGGTCGGCCGGGTGGTGGCGCTCGGTGACGAAGTCGCCGCGGCGGTGGCGCTGCTCGGCCTCGCCGTGGCGGAGGATCGTGATCTTGTCGGTCGTCGGGACCGGCCCCTCCTCCATCAGCACGGTCCCGAAGAGCGCGTTGAGCACGCTCGACTTGCCCGCGTTGAACTCCCCGACGACCACGACCAGGAACCACTCGCCGAGGCCCGCGGCGAGGTCGCCGAGCCGCCTGAGCGTCTCTTCGTCGGTCCCGGCCCCGGCCATGAGGCCGTGGAGGCGCTCCAGGAGGGCGCGCTCGCGCGCCAGCAGGGCCTCCGCCGCCTCGTCGACGAGCGAGCGGTCCGCCCGCAGCGGGGTGGCGTCTGGGGCAGGAAGGTCGGAGGGCATGGGTCAGGGGGATGGAACTGAGCAGGGGGAGGTGACGCTTAGAAAGGGGTCTCTGTACTAACAGGCAAAGAATCCGGCGGCGACGGGCGAAATTATCGTTTGCGCGGAGGGGGATTGAATGTAAGGTGCGGCGTGCCGTACTTTTGCGCTGCCAGCAGGAACACAAGTCACCTGAAACGGCTATGTGGGGCCGAATGCAGGCAGGCACCACCCGCTCGCACTCTCCCCTCTAGCGCTTTTCATCTCGACGCTCGTTTCTACCTACCACTTACGGAGGACACCCCATGCTCCAATTGGCACTCACCGCGCTGCTCGCCGGCTCTCTCCTCGCAGGCAGCCCGGACGACGACAAAGACAAGGACAAGAAGGCGAAAGCTGGCGCGCAGCAGCCCATCGAGTCCATCCTCGTGCCCCACGAAGAGGAAGCCCTCGACGCACAAGACCCCGTGCTCGACACCTACGCCCTCGGCCGCACCGAGCGCATCCCGATCAAGTTCTGGGTCGGCTACTCTCGCGCCACGGACGACGAGATCTACGACCCCAACGGGAATGAGGTTGAACTCTCCGCGACCGGGTTTACCGAAGCCCGGGCCCAGCGCGCGTTCGTCGGTGCGCAGATCAACGTGATCAACTTCACCAACTTCTCCGTCGGGGCGGGTGGCCAACTCATCACCGGTCAAAACGAGTCGGACCTTCCGGGTGGCGGCTCGCTCGACAGTGGCTTCGGCCTCCAGAATGCGAAGGTCTACGGCATCATCCGCGGGCGCACGCTTGGCCTCCACGGCGGATACATCTTCGACCTCGGCGACGACGAGAACGCTGTGACGCTTGCGGCTTCGGGTGAGCGCCCGGGCACCGACCAGGTAGACGCGTGGTTCATCGGGGCCAACTTCGACTACCCCTCAGAGCGTTTCCGCCTCTTCGGCGGCATCGACTACTTCAACCGCGACGACCTGCCAGGATCGGCAGCACCAGAGAGCGCCATCGAGGACGACGAGCTCATCGTCTTTACAGCGGGTGCCGGTATCCGGATTTCCTTCGTCGAGATCGGTGCTGCAGCGCTGCTTCGCACGAACCTCGCCGTCAACCGCTTTCTGAGCCCGAACCCTGAGAGCCCTTTCAACGTAACCGGCGGTGGGCATCAGGGCTCGATTGCTCCGTACCTCCGCCTCTCGCCGCCATCGCTTCCCATCGCGATCTCGGTCAAGGGTGCCGTGCTGAGCGAGTACGCCGACTACGGCTACTCCCTCGGCGGAGCCTCGGACTTCGTGACGCGCTCCGGCTTCACCGTGACGGCCTCGCTCGGCTTCTAAGCTAGGCTGGTCGCTGACCTGCAAGCCGCCCGGACGGTCGTTCGCGATCTGCTCCGGGCGGCTTTTTCTATCCACCTCGCACCGTGCTGCCGGCTCCCCGCTCCCTCGTCCTCCTGCTCGCACTGGCCGCCACCGGCTGCGGGGGCGGTCGCGCGTTCTCCGAGGCGGACCAGGAGATTTCCACGAGCGCCCTGCGCACTCACCTCCGCGCACTCGCCGAACCGCTCGTGCCGCTGGACTCGGCGGAGGTGGCGGACCGCGCCCGCTACGCCGCCGGTCGGATGCGGGCAATCGGCATGATGCCAGTGCTGGACGGCTCGTTCCTGCTCCGGGCGTCGGGAGCCACCGGTCCCGTGCCCGACCCGAGCCAAGCGCACGTGCTGGGCTACATCGCAGGGCGGCACCCGAGCTATGCCGACGAACTCGTGCTCGTGGCGGCATCCCTGGAGAGTGCCGAAGGAAGCGCCGTCCTTGAGGCGGCGCGGGTACTGACCGAGGAGGCGCGCTTCACGCAGACGCCCGAGCGGAGCGTGCTCGTCGCGCTCTGGTCCCCGTCGCGCCCGGAGGCTGCTGGGCTGGAAGACTACCTCGCCCGGCCGACCTGGACGCTGGGGCGTACCCACCGCGTCCTCGTGGTGGCGGCCGACACAGCGGCAGCACGGGCGAGCCGCGACCTGCTCAGCGACAGAGGCGTCGCCTCGGAACGGGTGACGGTACCGCCTGGCAGCCTCGGAGCCGTGCTCGTCCGCGACGCGGAGGCGCTGCGCGCGGTGCGTCTCACCGAGGCCGTGCTGGCCCGTGCGCGCGCCGCCACCGCCTCAGACTGACCTCGCGCCCTAACCTTTCGACGCGGCCCATGCTGCCTGCCTGGCTCACCGACACGTTCACGCCGAACCTCGACCGCGCCCTGCATTACACACTCCAGTGGGGGCTGGAAGGGGTCGTGCTCCGCACGGTCGGCGGGCCGGCGGACCGCGTGCCGCACGTCAACGAGGCCCGGCTGAAGCGTCGCCTGGCCGAGCACGACCTGCCGGCCGTAGCGATTGCGCCTGGGCTGTTCGAGGCGGAGGCCGCCGAGCGGGGGGCGTGGATGAACGACCTCGCGCTGCTCGGCGAGGCGGCGGCATTCTGCGCGCGCATCGGCTGCCCGCGCGTGCTGGTCGGAGCGCTGCCGGGCGATACGGGTGAGGCGGCCGACGTGCTGCGCCGTGCGGGCGACCGGGCAGCCCGGCGAGGCTGCGCTCTCGCCGTCTGCAACGAGGCCGGCGGCCGGTCGACGGGCCGCGCCCTGGCCGACCTGCTGGCAGCGGTGGAGCACCCGGCAGTGCGTGCCTGCTGGAGCCCCGCCGAGGCCGAGGCCGCCGGCGAGTCCGCAGCGCAAGGACTCGCGGCGCTCGCGGGCCGCATCGAAGTGGTCCTGATGCGCGACGGCGACCGGGCGGAAAGGGCCTGGCCGGAGGTGCTGGGCGGCCTCCACGCTGCCGGGTTCGACGGCGTGCTCTGCCTTGAACTCCGCGAGGCCGCGGCTGCGGCCGACGGGCTTCGTGCGGCGACGGCGCTGATCCACGCTGCGCGTGCGGCCCGTCGCCGATAGTTGACCCAGGCGCGTGGTACCAAGCCGGGAGGATTGTGACCGCAGCCGCAGACCGCCGGTTTTGGCACCCACGGCGGTCTGCCGTCCATCGTTTGCGGTCCACAGGCACGGCGGGCGAATAGGGCACAACGTGGGTTAGT
The DNA here is from genome assembly GCA_038746285.1 of Bacteroidota bacterium. NCBI lineage: Bacteria > Pseudomonadati > Bacteroidota > Bacteroidota bacterium. Next base: position 10,061 of record JBCDKT010000002.1, on the reverse strand, counting down.
TGGCACGCTGGATGCGCTAAAGGAGACGCCGGCCTGCGCCGAAACCAGGGGGCGCAATCTCCTCATCGGGTGCCCAAAACGGTAACTGTTGCACTACATTTAGGCGCTGACGCTGCCCGTACCTTTCGCCTCGATCCCGCTCCGGCCCCCCTACCGATGCAATCCATCCCCGCCGAAACCCTGGCGCACCCAGAGCGGCACGGGCTGCCGAGGGTATCGCTCGGCAAGCGACTGCGCTTTTTCTGGGGTGCACCGTGGGCGTTCGGCGTGATGAGCTTCTGCTTCGCGGGCTACCTGACCCAGCGTGCCCTCGGCCACTTCACCGCCTCCCCGGCGGAGCCGTTCAAGCGGTGGTCCACGCGCTGGGCGCGGGCCGTGCTCGGGCTCGTCGGCATCCGGCTGGACGTGACAATGCGCACGGAGCTGGACCCTGAGGAGCCGGTGATCTTCGTCGTCAACCACCAGAACGAGCTGGATATCCTGACAGTGCTCGCTGGAATCCCGGTACCCTTTGGGTTCATGGCGAAAGCGGCGCTGCGCAAGGTACCGGTGCTGGGCTCGGTGCTGGAGGAGTCGGTATGCCTGTTCGTGGACCGGAGCGACCCGCGCCGGGCGGTGCAGAGCATGAAGGAGGCCGCCGCCCGCATCCGGGAGGGCAACTCGGTGCTGGTTTTCTGCGAGGGCGAGCGGTCGTTCTCGCGGCGCCTGCTGCCGTTCTTGCGCGGGGCTTTCGTCATCGCTGTCGAAGCCGGCGTGCCGCTCGTACCGGTCACCGTCCTCGACAACTACCGGCTCCTCGACGAGCGCCGCTTGCTGGCGTGCGGCGGCACAGCGCACCTCGTCATCGGTGAGCCGATCCCGACCGAGGGCAAGAGCCGGGCCGACGTGTCGACGCTGATGGAGGAGGTGCGCTCGGTGATGCAGGCTGAGCTAGACCGGGCGCACGGCGTATCTTCCGGTCTGGCAAACCGGTCCACCGAGCCGCGCGTGACGGAGGGTAGATAAAAGGACAGAGACACGCGCCAGTGGCCGACGCTGACCGCCTGCTCTGCACCATTTACCATCTCCGTTTCATGGCAAAGAAGAACGTCAGGGGCAAGCGAAAGCGCCCCTCCGGCGACGCGTCCACCCCGAAGCCGGAGCACGGCAAGGCGCGCGCAGCGAAGGTGCGGGCGTCCGGGACCGTCTTGCACCGGACCGCCTGGGACCGGCTCTCGCCCTGGGTGCGCCACGCAGTCTGCCTCGCCTTTCTGCTCGCGGTCACGCTCGGCTTCTTCGCCTCGACGACGTTCGGCGGCCAGACTCTCGTTGGGGGCGATATCGTGAAGTGGCGCGGGATGGCAGAGTCGGTGATCGAGCACCGCGAGGAGACCGGCCAAGACGCACTCTGGGCGACGAACGCGTTCGCGGGGATGCCGAGCTTCATGGTGTCCTACCCGATTCAGGTGCTCCAGGCGGACAACGTGCTGGGTGTGCTGCGCAAGCTCGGCTGGTGGCCGGGTGCGCACTTCTTCGCGCTCCTCGCCGGGATGTACCTCCTCATCGTCTACCTCTTCCGCAACACCCTCGCTGCCACGCTCGGGGCGGTAGCCTTCGGCCTGACGACGTACATCCCGATCATCTTGGTGGCGGGGCACACCTCCAAGTTCATCGCCCTCGCCCTCGCGCCGTGGCTCGTGCTGGCCTACGCATTCGTCGTCCGCCGTCCGCCGGACGCGACGTGGATGCAGACCTTACTTGGCAGTCTGCTCTTTGCCATCGTCCTCGCAGTCAACCTACGGGCTGGTCATATCCAGATCACCTACTATGTCGCGTTCGCCATCGGCATTGCCTGGATTGTGGGAGGCGTCGCGGCCTTCCGGGAGGGGGCCGGGCGCGGGTTCGTTACCTCGACGGGGGCGCTCGCGCTGGGGAGCATCCTCGCGCTCCTGATGGTCGCCCACCCGTACCTCATCCAGGCCGAGTACAAGGCGTTCACGATCCGCGCGGCCGGGGAGAGCGGTGGTCTCGCCTACGACTACGCGATGCGCTGGAGCCAGGGGTGGGGCGAGCTTGCGACGCTCCTCATTCCCAACGCGTACGGCGGCGGCGGCCAGACCTACTGGGGCGCGAAGACGTTCACGGTGGGGCCCCACTACGTCGGCGCAGTAGTGGTCATGCTCGCCGGGATGGGGCTTTGGGGTGTGCGGCGCCGGATCGTGTGGGCCGCTGGCATCGCTGCGGGGCTGATGGTCCTCTTCTCGCTCGGCGAGAACTTCCCGCTTCTGAACCGGCCGATGTTTGACTTCTTTCCGCTCTTCAACGCGTTCCGGGTGCCCGAGACGTGGCTGATCGTGGTAGTGCTCCTGCTGGCGTTTCTGGCCGGCGCGGGGGTGCACTACCTCGCCCGGCGCGAGGCCACGCCGGAGAGCGAGGCACGCAAGACGAAGGCGGTGTACGTCGCGCTTGGGTCGGCCTCGGTCCTCCTGGCCGTGCTGTGGCTGGGGGGCGGCGCGCTGTTCTCGTTCGAGAAGCCGGGGGAGCGGGCGCAGATCGAGCAGATGGCCCAGCAGCAGAACATCGCCCCGGGCGATCCCCGCGTGCAGCAGGTGCTGCGTGAGGTGCGGGAGGAGCGGCGAGACCTCTTCGCCAGCGATGCGCTGCGCTCGGTGCTCTTCCTGCTGCTGGCGGCGGTACTGCTCATCCTCCACCGCCGCCGGACGGTGCCGGCCTGGGCGCTGCAAGTAGGACTGATCCTGCTCGTGACGGTCGACCTGTGGCAGGTAGGGCAGCGGTACTACAACGCCGAGTCACCCTCGCTCAAGGCGCGGAGCGACATCGAGGCGCAGATTCCCGAGTACGGGTTCGACCGGTTCATCAAGGCGCGGATCGACGTGGCCGGCGGGCCGGGCAACTTCCGCACGCTCCCGCTCGCGCTGAACCCGTTCATCGACGGGCGGACGCCGTACCACTACGAGTCGGTCGGGGGCTACCACGGGGCTAAGCTCGCGCTCTTCCAGGATTACATGGACCACCTGCTTGTCAACCCCGACGGGTCGCTGAACGAGAACGGGCTGGACCTCTTGAGCACGCGCTACGTCGTCGCCCGGCAGCCGGTCCCCGGCCTCGGCGTCGCGTTCCGCGACGAGCAGACGGGCCTCGTCGTGCTCGAAAACCCGGACGTCCTGCCGCGCGCCTTCTTCGTCGAAGAGACCGAGGTGGTCGAGGGGCCCGAGGCGACCTTCGAGCGGCTGCGCGACCCGAGCCTCGACCTCCGCCGGACGGCGCTCCTGGCCGAGCCGCTGCCGGAGGCCCTCGCCCCCGTGCCCATCGACTCGGCGAGCACGGCCTCGGTGGAGCTGAGTCGGTTCGGGCCGCGCGAGATCGTGTGGCAGGTCGAGACCGACCGGCCGCGCCTGTTCGTCGCGAGCGAAGTCTACTACCCCGCCGGCTGGTACGCCACGCTCGACGACGCGCGGGTTCCGATCATCCGCGCCAACCACCTGCTGCGCGGCGTCGTCGTCCCGGCCGGGAAGCACATCCTCACGATGCAGTTCGACCCGCCGCGCCACGAACTCGGCCTGCTGATCTCGCAGCTCGCCACAGCGCTCGTCTACCTCGCCGCGCTCCTGATGGCTGGCCTGCTGTGGTACCGACGTGGCGAGAAGGAGTGAGTGGAGGGAGTGGAGATAAAAGCCCAAAAATTTACCGACCCCGTCGCGCTCCGCGCCTACCTTTCTGTCCTCTGTCCTCTGTCCTCTGTCCTCTCGTCCATGATCCGCCTGCTCGTGGTCACCTACTACTTTCCGCCGTCCGGCGGGGCTGGGGTGCAGCGGGTGCTGAAGTGGATCAAGTACTTCCGCGAGGTCGGGGTCGAGCCGGTCGTGCTGACGGTCGAGGCCGGGGCATACCCGAAGTACGACGAGACGCTGGTGCACGAGGTGCCGCCGGGCACGGAAGTTCACCGGACGGCCTCGTTCGATCCGTACGGGGCCTACGCCCGGCTGACGGGCCGCTCGCGGCAGCAGGCCGTCGCTGAGACCTCGGGGCACGTCGCCGAGCGGACCGACTGGAAGGAGCACGTCGCGCAGTGGGTGCGGGCCAACCTGTTCATCCCGGACGCCCGCGTCGGGTGGGTACCGGCCGCCGTCCGCCGAGGGCTGCGCGTGCTGCGCGGGCGGCCGTTCGACGCCGTGCTCACCTCGGGGCCACCGCACTCGGTCCACCTCACGGGACTGGCGCTCCACCGCCTCACCGGCCTTCCGTGGCTGGCCGACTTCCGCGACCCGTGGACCGACATCAGCTACTACGACGAGCTGCCCCGGACGCCCGCCGCCCGTGCCGTAGACGAATGGCTGGAGCGTGCCGTGCTCAGCCAGGCCACGCGCGTCGTCACGATCAGCGAGGCGGGACGCACGCTCCTGCTCGGCAAGACTGGGCGGCAGGCAAGCGATTTCGCGGTCGTCGAGAACGGGTTCGACCCGGCGGACTTTGCCCAGGAGCCGAAGCCTCCCAACGACCGGTTCGTGCTGGCCTACGTCGGCAGCCTTTACGGCTCGCGCAGCCCCGAGGCGCTGTGGCAGGCGGTAGCGAGGTTGCGCGCGCAGGGGCAGGTTCCCAAGCTCCGGCTCCGGCTCGTCGGACGCGTGGGCGACGACGTGCAGGCGACGCTCCGCCGCCACGGCCTCGACACCGTCACGGAGACCGTCGGGTACGTGGCGCACGACGCGGCCGTCCGCGAGATGCAGCGGGCGACGGCGCTCCTACTCACAATCGAGCCGTACAGCCACGAGCACGGTACGACGACGGGCAAGCTCTACGAATACCTCGCCGCCGCCCGCCCCGTCCTCGGTGCCGGTCCGCCGGACGGCGAAGCCGCCGACCTCTTGCGCGAGACCGGAGCCGGACGGATGATCGACCGCGCCGACGCCGAAGGCTTCGCCGAACATCTGGGTTCGCTCTACGAGGCATGGGAGCGCGGGGCGATGCCCGAGGGAGCAGGTCCCGAGGCCGCCGCGCCATACTCGCGCCGCGCGCAGACGGGAGAGATCGCGTCGCTGCTCACTGAGATGCTCGCTGCCTAGCCCGGTCCTGCCGATGCTGCCTCGTCTGCTGCTGACCTACCCCCGCCTGGCGTCGTTCGTCCGGGACGACATCGGCCTGCTGAGCGAACGCTACGACGTGCGCACGTTTGCGTTCGACGTGCAGGGCGGCGGCGGAGTCGTGGGGCGCGCGCAGGCCCTCGCCCGCCGCGCCGCCGAGCAGCGCCGCTGGCTCCGCGCCGAAGCGCCCGGAGCCGACGTGATCCTCTCGTGGTTCGCCGACTACCACGCCGTGTTCCCCGTCCGCGCCGGCCGCCAGTTCGGCGTTCCCGTCGCCGTCATCCTCGGCGGGTTCGACAGCAACCGGCTGCCAGAACTCGACTACGGGGTCTACGAGAGCCGATGGCGGGCACCGCTCGCACGCTACGTGCTGCGCCGTGCTGACCTGCTCCTGCCAGTCTCAGGCGCGCTCATAGAATCAGAGAACCGGTTTGCGACGTGGCCGCGGGCGCGTGCCCAGGGCGTTCAGGTACACGCTGGAGACCTGGATACACCGTACGCTGTGCTGCCGACCGGCTATGAAGCGGAATCATGGTCGATGGGACCAGCCGAGCGCGGGCAGACAGTGTGCACCGTCGGCTTCGTGTCAGCCAGCCGCACGGTCCGGCTGAAGGGAATCGATCTGCTGATTGAGACGGCGCGGCGGATGCCGGAGGTGACGTTCACAGTCCTTGGAGTGACAGCGGAACAGCAGACCTGGCTCCGAGCGGAGTATACCCCGCCTCAGAACGTGCAGCTTCTAGACCCCCAGCCTCGGGAACGGCTCGCGGAGGCCTACGGGTCGGCCTCGGTCTACGCCCAACTCTCCCGCTCCGAGGGGATGCCGAACGTGCTCTGCGAGGCGATGCTGTGCGGCTGCATCCCGGTCGGAAGCCGGGTGGGTGGCATCCCCGATGCGATTGGCGGTGCAGGCGAGATCGTCGAAGCGCCCGATCCGGTGCGCATCGCCGACGCCATCCGCACGGCCTTCGCCCGTGCACCGGAGGGGCGGCAGGCGGCCCGCGATCACATCCTCGCGCGCTTCACCCGCGCGCACCGGCGCCAGCGATTCTTTCAACTTCTCGCTGGCCTCGCCAAGCGCTAGACGGCGAGCGCCTCGCGCATCGACCGCTTGAATGCTCCGTGCTCCATCCCGGCGGGGACACGGGCGATGAGGCACTCGGCACCGTCCAATGCCTTCTCCAACCCGGACCGCCACCGACTCGCCACGTCGGAAGCGGTGGCGAGCGGAGGCATGCCCAGCAGCCGCCGGTTGTAGGCGTGCCAGCGGAGATGGTTGAGGAAATCGCCGAGCTCTGCTTCGAGCACGGAGACGGAGAGCGCTGCGGCCTCGGCCGGCGAGACCGGATCGAGGCGCAGGGTGGGCGTGTGCCCGCGGGCGAGGAGAACGTAGCGCCGGACGGGGCCGCCTGCGCGGCTGAAGCTGCCGTAGAGCACGTCCGGTGCGGCGCGGCGGCGCACCTTGTCGAGGCCGCGCAGTTGGTGGAGGTGCCAGTGGGCACGGTCGAGCGGACCGCGCTCGGCGAAGACCGCCTCGCGCAGCGGGTCGTTGTCGGTCAGGTTGTAGCCGTAGATCTTCGGGTAGGCGAGGTTCGGGAAGACGTGACCGTCCGGGCCGAGCACGGCGATGTCGTCGGCCACGAATCGGTGGCCGCTGTGCAGGCACAGTTCGATGCACAGCGAGGTCTTGCCGACGCCGCCCGTCCCGCCGAAGAGCGTAACCGAGCCGTCCGGCGCTTCGAGCGCCGAGGCATGGACCGGAACCCGCTCCGGGTCGAGCGCTGCGGCCGGCACGAGGGCTAGTTCGTGGAAAACAATGCCCGCACGGTCGTCCCGCGTCGAGAACTGCATGTCGGCGAACCGCTGGGCCTGCCGCCAGAGCGGCGAGCGCGGCGTGTTGATCTGGATACCTAGCTCCCGGAGCCGGCTCTCCTCGAAGTGGTAGGCCACGGTCGCCACCGTATAGCGCGCCGTGAACCCGCTCGCGTGCTCGGCGTGCGTGGACGGATTCGTTGCCAGCGGACGCGCCGGGGCAGTGTCGCCAAGACGGACGACGAGGTCAGGCTCCGCGTCCGGCGCGGCCTCCGGGTACAGGGCGAGTTCCTCAGCAAGCGTGCGTCCCGCCGAGGTGCCATCGACCCAGGCTTCGACGGTGCGGCCAAACAGGCGGAGGCGACGGGGGGGCATCGGGAGAGGCAAGGTGGGCGAGAGCGGCAAGGTAGCCCGCGTGCGCTGAATTATATTCTGCGCTCCCGTGAAAGCGCCGTCACTTCCGCTCCCGCACCGCACCTCATGAACGGTGGACTGCTCCGCCTCCTGCGCCAGAGTGGGGTGTATGCCCTCGCCGGGGTGGCCGTCAAGCTCGGCGGCCTGCTGCTGGCTCCGCTGTACCTCGATACGACCCTGCTTCCGCAGGAGAGCTACGGGTACCTGGTCATCCTCGAAGTCACCGCGCAGATCGGCATTCAGGTTGCCGGGCTCGGGCTGGGCAGCGGGCTGCTCCGGTTCATGGCCGACCCGGCCTACCGCGAGATGCAGCGAGCGCTCCCGTTCACGGCCCTCGTGGCGAGCGCCCTGGCTGCCACCGTAGTCGGCGCTGCGCTGTGGGGACTAGCTCCGGTTCTCACGCCGCTCGTGCTCAGCGCCGACTCGGCCCCCGTGCTGATGAAGCTGCTGGGCGTCTACGTGGGGTTCAAGGTGGTGGGCATGGTGCCGTTTAGCCTGCTCCGGTCCCAGGAGCGAGCGGGGTTCTACACCGTCGCAGCAGCGGCCGAGATCGCGGCGCTCGTGGGCGGGGTCTACTATTTCCTCGGCGTCGAACGCCTGGGGCTACTGGGGGTGATGCAGGCGTACGCGCTCTCGGCGGCCGCCAGCGCCGCCGTCCTCGTCGGGGCGATGCTCCTGCGCGTGCAATGGCGGCTCGCCCCGCGCCTCATCGCCCGGCTTGCTCGGTACGGGGCTCCGCTCGCGCTCGGCGGGCTCGCCTCGCTCTTCCTCAATGCGGGCGACCGCTACCTCCTGGACTGGCTCATGGACGCGGAGACCGTGGCGGTTTACGGCTGGGCGGCCCGGCTGGGCGGCGTCCTCAACGTCCTCCTCGTGCAGAGCCTGCAACTGGCCTTCCTGGTGGTCGGTCTGAAGGTGCTCTACCGGCCCGACGGCACCCTCGGCGACGGGCAGTTCCACCGCCGGGTCTTCCGGCACTACGCGGCCTTCGCGGGCTTCGCCGCGCTCGGCCTCGGCCTCTTCACCTACGACCTCACCCGGTGGCTCTCCAGCGATGCGTCGTACCTCGGGGCCGACACCCTCGTGCTACCGATCGCACTCGGGTTCCTGGCCTACGGGCTGTACTTCATCGTCGTCAACGTGCTCTACGCAGTAGAGGAGACGAAGCGGGTCTCGGCCGGGGTCGTCGGGGCAGCTGTCGGGAACGGGCTGCTCAACCTGCTGCTCATTCCGCCGCTCGGCGCGCTCGGGGCGGCGCTGGCGACGGTGCTCTCGTTCCTCGGGCTGGCGTTCTACGCGGACTGGACGGCCCGGCGGTACGTTCACATCCCGTATCCGTGGCATGTGCCGGCCGTCGCGGCCTTGCTCGCAGTCGGGCTGTGGTTTCTAGCGCAGCCCTCGCTCGCGTGGTCGGTGCCGGCGCGGCTGGCCTGGAGGGTGGGCCTGCTCGGGGTCTATGCCGGCGGCCTCGTGCTGAGCGGGGTCTACGGGCTGCACGAATGGCGGAGCGGTTGGGACTATGTTCTACGGCTCGGCCGCACGCCGGAGCACGAAGGGGAGCACGCGCGCGACGCAGAGTGAGGGGGCCGCTACCGGGAGCACGCTCCGCCCTCGGTCCGTTGACAAGCTCGGCGTGCGGCGTCTATATTCGAAGCGGCGGCTGAGCAGGCTGCGCCGTCTTCCTTTCGCTCACCACGTAGCACAGCAATCCCTATGGCAGACGAACTAGGAGCGGCCCTCGGCATGGTCGAAACACGCGGGCTGGTCGGGGCCATCGAGGCCGCCGACGCGATGGTCAAAGCGGCGCGGGTTGGACTCGTCGGCAAGGAGAAAATCGGCGGGGGCTTCGTGACAGTGATGGTGCGAGGCGACGTTGGGGCCGTCAAGGCGGCGACCGACGCTGGGGCCGCAGCGGCCGAGCGCGTCGGCGAACTCGTGAGTGTCCACGTCATCCCGCGTCCTCATGCGGACGTCGAGATGATCCTCCCCGACGGGAATGCCGGCTAACCCTGCGCTCGGTCTCGTCGAGACGAAAGGCTTGGTCGCAGGGGTCGAAGCCTGCGACGCGATGCTGAAGACCGCGCAGGTGCGGTTGGTCGGCGCAGAGCAGACCGTTGCTGCTCTCATCACGGTCAAGGTCGTCGGCGAGACGGCGGCCGTGCAGGCCTCGGTGGATGCCGGAGCTAGAGCCGCTGAGCGGGTCGGCGAGGTCGTTTCGACGCACGTCATCCCGCGCCCGTCGGACGAGGTCTACGCCGCCTTCGTCGAGAACGTGGCCCTGAAGTCGCCGCCGGCCGCGCCGCGGCGGGCTGCCGCGCCGCACGACGACCTCGCCGAGCGAACCGTAAAGGACCTCCGCATCCTCGCGCGCGAGCTCGACGACTTCCCGCTCCGCGGGCGCGAAATCTCCCGCGCCACGAAGGATGAACTCGTTGCCCTGCTGCGTGCCTCGTAGCGCGCCGCGTAGCCCCAAAGAACGAGGCCCCGCCGGACGTGTACCGGCGGGGCCTCGACCATGGTAGGGCAGTCTGCTTACCGTAGCAGTGTGAGCTTGACGACCTGGCGCTCGGCACCCTGGCGCACCTGCACCACGTAGACCCCGCCCGCCAGCGCGCGGCCCGACGCGTCCGCGCCCGTCCACCCCAGCTCGACCACCGCGCCGGCCGAGGTCCCTGCCTCCAGCGTCGCCACGCGGCGGCCCATCACGTCGAAGACCTCGGCCGAGACCGCCTCGTCGGAGGCCGCGCGCACGGC